>PXDP01000030.1 GCA_003565035.1 PVC group bacterium
GACCGGGCCCAGTTGGCTCTGCCGTATCACCGGGCTCTGGATGGCGCCCGCGAGACCCGAGACTGCGACAAAACCGTAAAAATCGGCACCACCCGCCGCGGAATCGGTCCGGCGTATGCCGATAAAATGACCCGTATGGGTTTGCGCGCCGGTGACATGCTGGAAGACGATTTTGAAGACCGCCTGCGCAACAATGTGGAGGAACACAACCGGACACTGGTCTTTCATGGCCATGAGGCCCTGGAGGTGGATGCGGTGGCGGCTGAAGTGATGGCTGCGGCCGCCCGGATGATTCCAATGATCACCGACACCACGCTTCTGCTGAATCAGGCGGTGCTCAAAGGGGAAGAGGTTCTTTTTGAAGGCGCTCAGGGTACTATGCTCGATATTGACCACGGTTCCTATCCGTTTGTCACCTCCAGCAACACCACCTCCGGCGGCGCGGCCACCGGCACCGGCGTGCCCCCCAACCGGATTCGCGATGTCATCGGCGTGGTGAAAGCCTACACCACCCGGGTGGGCGAAGGACCGTTCCCGACCGAGCTGTTCGATGAGGACGGTATGAATATGGCCAAAGTCGGCGATGAGTTCGGTGCCACTACCGGACGTCCCCGGCGCTGCGGCTGGTTCGACGCGGTGGTGGCACGCTATGCGGTGATGGTCAACGGCGTCAACTGGTGGGCCCTGACCAAACTGGATGTGCTGGACGGGTTTGACACCCTCAAAATCTGCACCGCCTATGAGATGGATGGTCAGCAGATTGAATATTTGCCCGGCCATATTCGCCGCTTTGCCGCCTGCAAGCCCGTCTACGAAGAAATGCCCGGATGGAAGACACCCACCACGCATATCCGCAAATGGGAAGACCTTCCGGAGGCCTGCCGGAACTACATCCGGCGGATTGAAGAGCTGACCTGCGCCCCGGCCGGATTTGTTTCGGTGGGCCCCAAACGCGACGAAACCATTCTTACGCCGAATGCGCCGGCGGATTTGCGGGGCTGAATCACCATGTCCGATCCCGCCGCCAACGCACCGCATCACGTGGCCATCATTATGGATGGCAACGGACGCTGGGCGCAGCAGCGCGGACTGCCCCGTCTGAAAGGGCATGAACAGGGGGCGGAATCGGTGCGTGCGGTCATGAAAGCGGCCCGCGATCACGGAGTGCGGATTCTCACCCTCTATGCCTTCAGCGTGGAAAACTGGTCGCGTCCCGCCGCTGAAGTGAATGGGTTGATGACCCTGCTTCCCCGTTTTTTGCGCAAACACGAGCATCTGTTGCATGAAAACGGCACCCGCCTGCGGGCCATCGGCCGGCTGAACGACTTGCCTGCGGCGACCCGCAAGGATTTGTTCCGGGTGATGTCCGATACGGAGTCTTATACGGAGCGGCAACTGGTGCTGGCGCTGAGTTACGGCGGCCGGGCGGAGCTGACCGATGCGGTTCAGGCCCTGGCTCACCGGGTCAGGAGCGGAGAACTTGATCCGGAAGAGATCCAGCCTGAGACGATTACCGCGCATTTATATGCGCCGGACCTGCCGGACCCGGATTTCATGATCCGCACCAGTGGCGAGCAGCGCATCAGTAATTTTCTCCTTTGGCAGTTGTCGTATGCGGAACTGTACTTTGCGCCGGCACTGTGGCCCGAGTTCCGCGAGGAGCAGTTTGCCGAGGCGATGCGGGTTTATGCGGGACGTCAACGACGCTTTGGGGGGGTGACGTCATGCTGAAATACCGGATCATCAGTGGCGTGAGCTTTCTCAGCGTGGTCGGGGCTATGGCCCTCTGGGCTCCGACCTGGGTGATCGGCCTGTTTATTCTGGCCCTGTGCACGCTGGCGATTCTGGAGACGGTGAGTCTTCTCTGTGCTGCGGGGTTTCCCTCCCTGAAGTGGACCTCACTGGGTATCGGGCTTTTGTGGATGGTCTCCGCCTGGTTTGCCGCCGCGCATACCGGGGCACTGCATTTTCTGAACTGGGTGATGCCGGGACTGTCCGCCTGGGCGATTTTTCTGGGCTGTCTCTTCCGTTCCGACCAGACGAAAACGTTGGAAAAAGTCACCGGAAGCTTCTGTACGGTCGCTTATGTCCCCGGATTAATGCAGTTTTTGCTCCTCCTGCTGTTTCTGGGAGAGGGCTCCCGGCACGGCGACGGGCGCATGCTGCTGCTGTATGGTATTCTGGTGATTAAATTCACCGACATCGGGGCCTATTTTACGGGCTGTGCGATTGGGAAACATAAACTGATCCCCAAAATCAGTCCCGCCAAAACTTGGGAGGGGGTTCTGGGCGGGGTTGCCCTGTCGGTGGTCATCAGTCTGCTCACCCTGACCGCGTTCCGCTTCAACGTGAGCGGCATGGCCTTCACCTGGATCGACGGGATCGTTCTCGGGGTTTTGCTGGCGGCATCGGGAATTCTCGGGGATCTGGTGGAATCGATGCTCAAGCGGGCAGCGGATATCAAGGACAGCGGCCACTGGATCAAAGGCATGGGCGGTCTGCTGGATGTTTTGGACAGTCTTTTATTTGCGTTTCCGGTGCTCTACCTCTATGTCTTGTGGATGAAACACCGGGGATTTTAAGTATGAGCCAATTGGAACGACTGCTGGAGATCATGGAGACCCTGCGTTCGGAAACCGGCTGTCCATGGGACCGCGAACAGACCCTTGAAACGCTGCGTCCTTATGCCGTCGAGGAGGTCTACGAGGTTTTGGACGCAATTGACCGCGGAGACGTGGCCGATCATTGCGAGGAATTGGGCGATTTGCTCCTGCAGGTGGTGTTTCAGGCCCAGTTGCGCAAAGAAGCCGGTGAATTCGCGTTTGAGGATGTGGCCCGGTCCATTGCCGACAAGCTGGTGCGCCGCCATCCGCATGTGTTTGGCGATGTGAATGTGGCGGACGCGGCGGAGGTACTGGTCAACTGGAACCAAATCAAAGAACAGGAGAAAGCGGAGCGCGGCCGGGCGCCCGCCTCGGTGCTGGACAAAGTGCCCAAAGCGCTTCCGGCCTTGTTGAAGGCGCATGATTTGCAGAAGGCGGCGGCCAAACAGGGCTTTGACTGGCCGGAGATCGGTCCGGTGCTGGACAAAGTGGAGGAGGAAATCCGCGAATTGCGCATGGCACTGGCCACCGGAAACCAGGCGCACGCGGTGGAGGAATACGGCGATATTCTTTTCGCGCTGGCCAATGCAGGCCGGCATCTGGGGGTCAGCGGCGAACAGGCCCTGCAGGACAGTTGCACCAAATTCAGGCGGCGCTTCCGGGGGGTGGAGGAACGGGCGGCGGCTTCCGGGAAGCCGATGTCTGAGCATACCCTGGCTGAGCTGGACACCTATTGGAATGATGTGAAGCGGCGGGAGCGGGATGCGTAGGCGGGCCGGGCGCGCCTTTCCGGTTGTCTTGCTGACGGGACTGAGCCTGTACTATCTTTTCCGTCCCACCGGCGAACACGCCCCCCTGTTGAATGCAATCTCTCCGGCGGCGGAATGGGTGTCCTTTCACGAATCCCCCGGCCGCCGTTACGACGAACTTCTGGCTCAGCCCTGGCTGCGGGAGATCCTGAACCTTGCCGATGTGGAGACCGACGAAGCCACCCGTTTCTGGATTCGGGAATTGTTTCCCGGAGAGGTGCTTATCGCCAGGGAAGGGGGCATGGGCGTTGGATTTACTCCCGGCTGGGTGCTGGTGAGCCGGATTTCGGGACGTCAGACCCGCCTGCGGCTGATGCTGGATTTGTATGGACTGGACGGATATGAGCGGGTCGGCAAGCACAATGGCAACGTCCTCTGGACCTTGTTTGAAGAGGGGCAGACGCCCATGACGGTCACTCTGGCGAATGGAAAACTGATTTTTGTGGTGCACGAAGATCCGCAGGCCATCCGGGAAGTGCTGGAGCGTCTGGAGGGGCGTCGCCACCGCTTTTCCAGATTTCGCGCACTCCCGGAGGACCTCCTGCCGGAGCAGGCGGCCCCCGACAATGGCTTCTGGCTGGGGAATCACCGGTTTCGCGAAACCTTCGGTGTGGTCTCGGATTTTTCCGATCCCGCAGCTCCGCGGCTGCGTTTTCGCGGACCGTTGGCGGAGAGGTTGGCCCTTGTCGGGACTGAGCTGAATCATGAAACCGCCGCCCGTCTCGGCGGTCCCGCCACCCTGGCCATGCTGCGGATGCCGGGGTTTTCCGGAACAGCCGATGTCCCCCTGCATCTCCTGGCGGTGGGCGGTGCCTTCCGGAGTCCCATGGCGCTGGTGAATCTTCCGACCCTGGTGCTCATTCAAAATGCGGAAACGGAGGCGGACGCCCGGCGTCAGGCCCGTGAGCGGATGAATGATCTGAGCCATGTCACCGGCCTGAACTGGTCGTCCGTGGAAACCCGCGAGGGGCTGACCTTTCTGCCGGAGGAGCGGATGCTCCGCCGGCTGATGCCCTCCGAGCATTTTCCGGCGTCCCGCTGGCGGGACGGACGTTTGTTTTTGGCCTCCAGCGGTGCCACCCTGACCCGCCTCATGACCCGGATGGATGAACCGGCCGCCGAATTTGAACTGCGGGATGTGCCCTGGCTCGACCGGGAGACGTTCCTGTGGATGAGCGGCGCCCGGATGGCCGCGGATCTCGGCGGACTTGTTTCGGTTCTGAATTTTTTCCCGCTGGAAGGCCTGGATGCAACTGCGGCCCGGCGATGGCTGAGGAGCCTGCCTCATTTTGAACTCGTTGGAACTTTTTCGGAGAAAGAAGCGGTTTTAGAGCTGCGACACCTTTCGCAGGAATGATTTTTTCGCAACTTCGAGATTAGTATTTTCCCTTAGAATGTACTGATTAAGGTGAAGAGATTGAAGCAGATAGGGAATGGCCCGTTTTATGCTTGTAGATGATAGGAAGAAAAAAAACCATGACATACATCCTGAGCTACGTACAAAGTTTATTTACCGGGTGGACACTGTCCGCAGGGGGAATGGCTTCTGTGTTTCTGGGGATTTTTCTGGTGGCGAGCTGGAGCATCGCCTTTGTGGGTGCCTTTTGTCAGGTGAGGCGGACGCCCCTGTATGTGGCGATGCTCTCGGTGGGGATGGGCATGTTGATGTCGCTGCTGCTTGCGGGACTGGTGCACGGGCATCTTCCGGAAATCGCCAATGAATTTACCCCCTGGGGACTGTTGATCACTTCGTTTGTGCTGACCTCGTTTGTGTTTTCAATTCCGCTGGTCCAGGCTCTCTGGCACACGAGTTATTTTCAAGGCTTCTGCTGCGTCGCCGGGGGGTATTTTTTGATTGTCATCGTCATGCTCGCTATTCAAATGAGCGCTCAGCCGGTGAAAAGCCTCCCCGCCCGGCCCACCATTCCTATTTTTCGCAATTGAGCGGTTTGAACTGGTAATTCCATAAAGAAATGCGAAGAATTCCGCATGGCATTTCTGGAGTTTCAACATATCCGAAAAACCTTTGACGGCTTCCCGGCGGTCGATGATGTCAGTCTCGAAATTCGCAAAGGCGAGATTTTCTCTCTACTGGGGCCAAGCGGCTGCGGGAAAACAACCCTCCTTCGGATGTGCGCCGGGTTTGAACGGCCGACAGAGGGCCGGATTATCCTCAACGGCAAAGACATCACCGACCTGCCGCCGAATCAGCGCAAAGTTAATACGATCTTCCAGAGTTATGCGCTTTTTCCGCATCTGACGATTTTTGAAAACATCGCCTTCGGCCTGCGGGTGGCGAAACGGAGCGAGGCGGAGATTCATGACGAGGTGGAGCGGATGCTGAAGGTGATGCAGCTCAAGGGGCATGAGCGAAAAAAACCGCATCAAATCAGCGGGGGACAAAAACAGCGGGTGGCCATCGCCCGGGCCCTGGTCAACAAACCTGAGATCCTTTTGCTGGACGAACCGCTTGCGGCCCTGGATTTGAAGCTGCGCCAGCGCATGCTGGTGGAACTCGACGCGATTCACGATGAAGTGGGCATCACCTTTATCATGGTCACGCATGATCAGACCGAAGCCATGGGAATCAGCGACCGGATTGCGGTCATGAACCGCGGGAAGATCCAGCAGGTCGGCCGGCCCAACGAGATTTATGAAGCCCCGACCACCTCTTTTGTGGCCGCGTTTATCGGGGACACCAACTTTTTTGTGGGACAGGTGGGCCCGGCGGATCACGGAGACTATTGCCGTCTGAAGATTGAAGGGTTCGACCGTGTGTTGTGTTACAATGACAAGCGGCTCAAGCCGGGACAGATGGCCTATGTCAGCGTCCGCCCGGAGAAGCTGCGGATTCACGCGGAGCGTCCGGAAGACGATCCCCGGCTCAATTTGATCCCCGGGAAAGTCACCGACGTGATTTACGAAGGCGGCCGGACCGATTATTGGGTGGACGGGCCGGGCGGCTACCGGATTTCTGTAACCCGCGCGCACCAGCTCTTTGGTCTGGATGAGGCTCCGATTGAATGGAATCAGGCCGTCTGGCTCTCCTGGCACGCGGATGACGGCTACATGCTGGAGCAGTATCGCGAGGATGACGAAGAGCTGTTGCGACTGCCGGCGGCTCCGGAAGCGGGAAGGTTGGCGGAGCTGCCGGATGAAGACTGAAAAATTTCAGTCTCCCCGAGTGCTGGAGGCGCTTCTGACCGGTCCGGGGCTGATCTGGCTGCTGGTCTTTTTTCTCCTGCCCACTTTCAATGTGCTGCTGATCAGTTTCCGGCCCTCCACCCTGACCGGCGGGATCGGCGAGGGCTGGACCCTGGAGACGTTCACACAACTGCGTAATCCCAACTACCCACTCATTGTCTTCCGGACGCTCTGGGTCAGCGCCTGGATCACCGCGCTGTGTCTCTTATTTTCCATTCCGGTGGCCTACTGCCTGGCCCGGGCACCCGCGCGCTGGAAAACCCGGCTGCTGCTGCTCATCATGGTTCCGTTTCTGACCAACTTTATCATTCGGGTGTTCGCCTGGAAGGTGATTCTGCATCCGGAGGGCTGGGTGGCTTCCGCATTTATTGCTGTGGGATGGATGGAGGCGGGCACCCAGTTGCTCTACAATGTCCATGCGGTGGTGCTGGTCTCGGTCTACACCTACCTGCCTTTTTCGCTTCTGCCGGTCTATGCGGCGGCGGAGAAATTTGACTTCACCCTCCTGGAGGCGGCCATGGACCTGGGCTGCAAACGCCTGGAGGCTTTTCTGAAGGTCTTTGTTCCGGGCATCTCCCGGGGCGTATGGACGGCAACCCTGCTTGTGCTGATCCCCAACCTCGGGGCCTACGTGATTCCCGATATTATCGGCGGTCACCGCAGCATGATGCTGGGGAACATCATTGCCCGCCGTCTGTTCTCCGACCGGAATCTGCCCCATGCCGCCGCCTTGTCCTCGCTGCTGACGCTTCTGGTGCTGGTGCCGATGGTGGTTGTGATTTTTGTGCGTCGCCGCCGGGAGGCCTCCACATGAAACGCAGCCGTTTCCCGCTCTGGGTCACCGCCGGGGTGATGCTCTTTTTTTATCTTCCGGTGGTCGTGCTGGTGGTGAATTCCTTTAACCAGTCCCGCTCCTCCGGCCCCTGGACGGGCTTCACGCTGGACTGGTATGTCCGCCTGATGGGGCGGCGGGACATCTGGATGGCTTTCCGCAACACGCTGATTGTCGCCACCGGTGCCTCCGCCGCGTCCATGGTTCTCGGAACCCTGGCGGCTTTTGCCCTGCACCGCTACCGCAGCCGCCTGCAGGATGTGCATTATACGATGATTTTCACACCGCTGGTGGTGCCGGAAATTCTGCTGGGTGTGAGCCTGCTGCTCCTGTTTGTCGCCCTAGGGGTGGAACGGAATTTGTGGGTTCTGTTCATCGGTCACACCACCTTTTGCATCAGTTATGTGGCCATGGTGGTGCTGGCACGCCTGCAGGACTTTGATTTTTCGGTGGTTGAGGCGGCCCGGGATCTGGGCGCGGGCCCCTGGATCACCGTGCGGCGGGTCCTGCTCCCGCTGTTGGCCCCGGGCATTCTCGCCGGCGGCCTGCTCGCGTTCACCCTGTCGATCGATGACTATGTGATCTCCTTTTTCCTCAGCGGACCCGGAACAACCACCCTGCCGATTCAAATCAACGCCATGATTCGCCGCGATGCTCCGGCCTTGATTAATGCACTTTCTTCGCTCATGCTGTGTGTGACCTTTCTCCTGGTCTGGCTGAGTCAAAAACTGAACAAGGAATCCCGAACATGAAATCACGCGTATTGTCTGTCTTTGCTTTCCTGCTGCTCCTCCTGGGGCTGACGGCCTGTTCCGGCCGCAAACCGGTGCTCCGGATCTACAATTGGGCGGAGTATTTGTCCGATGATGTCATCGAAGCCTTTGAAAAAGAATTTGATGTGCGGGTCATCGTCGATGTTTTTGATTCCAACGAGGCGATGTACGCCAAACTGCGCGCCGGCGGCGGAGGCTACGATATCGTGGTGCCGAGCAGCTACCAGGTGGTCCGTATGGCCCGTGAGGGAATGCTGCTGGAGCTGGATCACGCCAAACTCCCGAATCTGACGCATCTGGACCCGCTGGCCGAGAAATTCACCCAGGATCCGGAGCACCGTTGGAGTGTACCGTATCTGATCACCTCGGCGATTATCGGATATCGCGGCGACCGGGTGGAAGAGATTCCGGATTCCTGGGCGGTGTTTGATGACACCCGGTTTCAGGGACGCATGACCTTGCTGGACGATCAGCGGGAAACCCTCGGCGCGGCGCTTAAATTTTTAGGGTACAGCCTCAACACCACCACGGTTTCGGAAATTGGAGCCGCGCGTGATGTGGTGATCGGCTGGAAGCGGAACATTGCCAAGTTTGAATCCGAGCAGTTCCGGAATGGCCTTCTGTCGGCAGAGTTTTTGGTGGTGCACGGTTACAGCTCCGATTTACTTCAGGCGCTGGAGGAGGATGAACGGATTCGACTGGTGCTCCCCCGTGAAGGCATTTCCATCGCCCTGGACGATCTTGTGATCCCGGTGGATGCCCCGAACCCCGATCTCGCCCATGCGTTCATCAATTTTCTGCACCGCCCGGAGGTTGCGGCGGAGAATATGGAATGGGTCATGGCCATGTCCCCCAATCAGGCCGCGTACCCCCTCCTCGATCCGGACTTTTATGCCAACGAACTGATTTTTTTTAACGAGGAGATCTTCGCCAAATCGGAAACCATCTTTGATCTTGGAGAAGAGGATCAACTCTACATCCGCGCCTGGAACGAAGTGAAGTCTGCCAGGTAGTCCGCCAGGTAGTCCGCCAGGTAGTCCGCCAGGTGATTTAGGTCATCGGAAACGCCGCCCGGGCGGGAGCAGGACTTTATCTGACGTCTGCTCTGCGGCACATCGTCCGCAGAGCGGGGCCAGGGGATCCCAGAATGCTGCCAGCCGAAGTGTGATCATTCGTTAACGCCCGTTTTTTTTGAGCCGTTTGATGAGGCCGGGAAGGGTGCGGACGGCGTCGCTGACCCCTTCCATCCGGCTGCGGCGTAGCATCAGTCGCTCCAGTCTGGCCTGACGAGCGGAAGAAAGGTTCGCATGTACAGCGGTCCAAAATGTTTCGAGGTTCCAGCCCTTTTCGGGATCACGGACCATGACCGGAGTAGCCCGCTCGGTTACGATACCCAGGGCTTGGCATGCGGTGCCCAGTGCGGCTTGAATGTTTTGTTCTTTCGGACGGGTTCCTTTGACGGTATCGTATGAAGGTGACCATTCCGAGACTGGATCGAGGCGGTCACAATGGGTCAAAACTAACAAAATTGGTGCGCGGCGTGAACGAAATGCTTTCGCGTAATGCGCACGCAAAGCCTGAAGAACCTGCTGATCCACCGCGCGGTCGGCGCGGTGCGCGGCCGCCACCCAGATGACCAGATCTGCGCGGGCCGCTTCCCGCATCCATTCGTTTCCGGGCGGTCCTTCCAGTCCGGGACTGTCGATGAGTATCAACTCCCCAGCTGTCTCTTCTTCGAGGGCATAGGGGGTAAATCCCGCTTCACAGGGGAGCGGGCTCACGAGTATCCGTGATGTTCCGGATAGCGCATTAATGAAACTGGACTTTCCGGCGTTGGGTTTCCCGGTGATCAGCAGAGTCAGCGGGCCGGTCGCAGGTTCGGGGGGGAGTACCGGTATTTCCGGTGTCAATTGCTTCATTTCTCTTCTCAGACGGCCGGAATAGAGAAGAATCGCCGATTCTCCCGTCTCACGCACCAGCAGGGCCGCCGCTTTGGTTTTGATCGACTCGACCGCGAGTGGAGTAAGCGATTGCAGAACCCCCCGCCGAAGCTCCGCCACCACCGAGCCCACGGGATTAAAGAGAAATCGGCCCACACGGTAGATTTTCCAAATGCCCTGCGCGGGTTTGAGGCCGCGGTTAATCTGAATGGCATGAGCGATTTGTACATGTTGCAGAATCGGCAGGTCCTCGCGGATAGCGGTCCCCAGTCGGGATGACAAATGTTCACTGAGGGCCAGGGCTTCAGGGAGAGTAAAGCGAAGCTCCGCATGGGTGGAGCCCGGATTCCAGGCCCCGGCCACCGCTGAAAGCACCCGGCGAAGCAAGCGTTCAAGATCTTTGGCTGAATCCAGATCATCTGCGGTAACCGAATCAATCAGATTTTGCAGCGTTTCCCGTGCTCGTTTCTCTGCATCCGCGGCGTTTTCATCCGGCGGAATCCCCTGGATGTCGTGACCGCCAGAGGATGCGATGCGTCCCACAAGGGCCATGACCAATGAAATAAACAGAATCAGGATCAACCAGTGAATCATATAATCCTGTTCGTACAGCCACCAAAGTCCGGCCCCATAGGGAATCATCAGCGGCAGAATCCACAACAGCGCCGTGAGGGTTTCCGGCAGCCAGTGGCGGGACAGGCGGCTCATGACGCCTCCGTCTTTTCTTTGCCGGCCGTCCGCTGCTGCCAGATAGTCCGGGCTCTTTCCAGATTCTCTGTGTAGGTTTGACGCAGAACGTCACGGTCCGGCTCCCGGCCCTCGGCGAGTTCCCGGCAAAAATAGATTGCCGCCTCCCCCAGAGCATAGGTCACCCCGAAGCTCAGAACCGCCACGGCGGCGGCCCCGATTCCCGGCAGGACTTTCAGACCCTGACGCAACATGAATTTTACCCCGTATCGTGCCACAAACGCGCTGCCGAGGAGATGAATAAATTTTTTCCAAATTGTCCGGTCCCATGTCAGTCCGAAGCGGTCGGCAACTCCGTAAACCATGCGGGCTTGAAGACCGGTCGATGTCAGCCCTCCAATGAATGGGAGCGGCAGGGCATCCGCGCCCGCCGCCGCGAAGGCCCAGGGAAGAATCACCCTGCGGCGAGTACTTTCCGCAGGGTCACGCGAAATATGCAGACCTTCATAAACTGAAGGCAGCTTCCGCGCCAGAGTGTTCCAAAGGAACGCGGCACCGTAATCAGAGGGGGCAATCCCGCTGCCGGGCTGGGTGAAGTCCAGCAATACAAATTCGGGAGGGCTTCCTGGCAGATCATGAAATAATTTGCGGTGTGCGGCCAGCAGACGGCGGAAATCATCCGAAAGCTCAGGCACAGTCAGATCGGATTTAGTTCCGTCGAAGGGGTAGGGGAGCAGATGGGATTGACCGGGCTCATAGACATCATGCAGGCGGGTTAAAGCCACGAGAACCGGCCAGTCCGGATGTCGTTTTTTAACAGAGCGGACTACGTCAAGCACATGTCCCAGGGCACTGTCCTCCAGACGGATAACTGCCAATAACAGGTGCGCTTGAGCTGCGGCGTCATTGAGGTCTGTCTTTGAATCATACGCTGCTTCATCTTCCAGACCGCGTGTATCGAGAAACCGGACCACAGGCTGATCCTGCGGAAAGGCATAGACTCTGGAACCGGTTGTGGCTCTTTGAAAGCCATTGCCAATGTTCTCCCGTGCTTCTCCTGTAAGCTCCGCCACAATACTCGTCTTCCCTGCCTGGGCTTTCCCAAGCAACCATATCACAGGCACATCCGATGCATTGCAATTGCTCATGGGTTTTAAATACCGCACAAAAAGGAAAAATCAATACCTAAATTTTTTTAAAATAACAGGTATTTTAAAGAATTTTTTGCTTGAAAATAGCGATTGTATCGATAGGAGGGGTGTATGATTGTTCCAAAGTCATCTAAGATTCCGGGGCCGGTGTGGCCTTGTGTGGAGAAGATTGCTCAGAAGCGGGAGCGGGTGCTGCCGAAGGCGGGCGGGTATTTTGTGCATGTGACGAGTCGCGTGCGGGGTCAGGACTATTTGCTGGAGGCGAAGGAGAAGGAGGCGTTTCGGGAGCTGGCGTTCCGTTGGGCGGAGTTTTCGGGGATGACGGTGGTGACGTATTGTGTGATGTCTAATCATTTTCATCTGCTGCTGTGGGTGCCGGAGCGGGAAAACGTGGATCATGAGGAAGTTGTGCGGAGACTGAAGCTGGTGTGGTCGAAGGACAAGGTGAAGCAGTGGGAACAGTTTTATGCGTTGCATAAGGAGGAGGATCAGGA
>PXDP01000203.1 GCA_003565035.1 PVC group bacterium
CCTATCACCGGCGTCGCCTGCTGAAAGCCTGCCAGGCCTTCGGCTTTGCGGTCTGTCCACAGGACCTGGAGTCAAGCCTTCAGGCACAGCTTGCCAGGGTCAAAGCCCCCGCCCGTCTCCGCCTGCTGGCCGACATGGACGGCGGCCTCGTCTGGACACAGGCCACCCTGCCCCCCCCGCAGACCCTGCGCGTGGCGCTTGACACCGTTCCCACGCCGCGAAACCATCCGGAACTCCTCCACAAAACCACAAGGCGAACGATCTATACCGCCGCCCGGGAACGTCATCCCGATGCGGACGACACCCTGCTGATCAACGAAGACGGCGAACTCATGGAATTCACCATCGGCAGCCTCGTCCTCGAAAAAAACGGCGTCCGCCTGACCCCGCCTCTCAACAGCGGCCTGCTCCCGGGCACCGCCCGCCAGGCCATGCTCGATGCCGGAACGCTTAAAGAAGCCGTCCTCACCCCCGACGACCTCATCACCGCCGATGCCGTTTATCTCCTCAACGCGGTCCGGGGAATGACCCCGATTGCGCCTCATATTTCCCTCATGAACTCCTAACCTTAAAGGGGTTGTCTCCACTGCTTTTCCTGTGTCAAAAGAAGCGCGGCGATTTTAAAGCCGCCATCCTCGAAAATTCTTTCCGCATCCCGCGGAAGCAACCCAACCGACACAGGAGTGTACTGATGAAAATGAAATCCTCCGCCATTCTGGCGACGGCCCTGACGGCCATGACCTTTGCACCGGCTCAAATGCAGGTGGATCCGGCTCTTCCGGAATATGTCCCCGTCTCCGGTATTTCCGGCAGTCTCAAGAGCGTGGGCTCCGACTCGATGAACAACATGATGACGCTGTGGGCCGAAGGCTTCCTGCGCATGTACCCAAACGTTCAGGTCGAAATCGAAGGCAAGGGCTCCGGCACCGCGCCGCCCGCGATGATCGCCGGCACCGCAGCGTTCGGTCCCATGAGCCGTGAAATGCGCGGCCGCGAACTCGATGCCTTCCAGAACGCGTTCGGCTATCCGATCACCGCCCTGGAAACCTCGATCGACATGCTGGCGGTTTACGTCAACAAAGACAATCCCATCGAAGGTCTCTCCCTGCCGCAGGTGGATGCGATCTTCTCCAACACCCGCCGCGGCGGCTATCCCAATTCGATCGACCGCTGGGGTCAGGCCGGGATGACCGGTGCCTGGGCCAACCGCACCGTGTCCATTTACGGTCGGAACAGCGCGTCCGGCACCTACGGCTTCTTCAAAGAAAACGCCCTCTTTGGCGGCGATTTCCGTGATGAAGTCAAAGAACAGCCCGGTTCCTCTTCGGTGGTGCAGGGTGTTGCCAGTGAAATCAACGGTATCGGCTATTCCGGCATCGGCTACCGCACCCCCGACGTGCGTGCCATTGCCCTGGCCCGTGAACATGGTGCCGAACCGGTTCCCGCCGAAGCCGAATACGCTTACTCCGGTGAATATCCGCTGGCCCGCTTCCTGTATGTGTACGTGAACCACCGCCCCGGCAGCGAACTCGATCCGCTCCGCCGCGAATTCATCCGCTACATGTTCAGCCGCCAGGGTCAGATGGACGTGGTGCGTGACGGCTACCTGCCGGTCGACGCCAACGTCGCCCGCCGCGCCCTCGAAAGCGTCGGCATCGCCCCCGGATTCTAAGTCGATCCGGTTCTGAACATATGACAATGCCGGTCTGGTCCGCTCCGATCAGACGGATCAGGCCGGCACCTTCCCTCCTTATACAGAGATTTTCATGAACGACGTGCCCACTTCCAGCTTTACCGGACGCCAGCGGAACCGCAAAACCCACTGGAGCGTCAAAGCCAAAGACAAACTGTCCCATGCCATCATCACGATTGGCGGCCTGGGCACGATCATTGCCGTCACCACCGTATTTGTGTTTCTGGTGTCGGTTGTTTTGCCCCTTTTCCTTCCGCCCACCGGTGAGAAGGCCTCCGCCGCGGCGGTTCCCATGCCCGAAGGTGTGGAGGACGCCACCCCGGTCCATATGGCCATGGACGAATACAATCTGCTCGCCTGGGCCGTCTATCCCGACGGCATGATCCGCAAGTTCCGCCTGGACACCGGGGAGCTGCTCGACGAAATTCCCCTGGCCATCCGCGACGGCGTGGAACTCACCGCCTGGTCGTTTCCGCAGCGCGACAGCCTCGCCGTCCTCGGCTTTTCCGACGGCACCGTCCGCTTTGCCAACATCGAATTCACCCTTGATTTCATTGAAATGGAGGATGCGCCGGAAGCCTACCGCCACATCGAAGTGGGTGATTTGGTCGTCTACGGCAAAAACCTCGCCCAGCGCACCCGCCAGAATCAGCTTCGCATCAACGGACTGAATGTGACCCTGGAAGCGCCTGTCCAGACCGGCTCCACCGAGGCCGTGGTTTTGCTGGACCACACCCGCAGCCGCAATACCATTAACTATGCGGCCATGACCGCCGACGGCCGGGTTTTTCTGCAGCGGGCCCGCGGTCAGATGAACATGATGACCCGTCAGGTGACCTACCGGATCACCACCGCCCACGTGGAATACGCCGACCGCGGCGAAAGTCCCTCTTATGTCAAACTCACCGGTCTCGGAGACAACCTGTACATGATCTGGCGGGACGGAATCCTCTACCGCTACGATACACGGACCTTTGACAATATTTTCCGGGTGGAAACCCTGGACCTCACCCCCGAACCCGGCGTGCAGGTCACCGCGATCGGCTATATGATCGGCAAAACCACCCTGCTGGTCGGCGATTCACTCGGCGGGGTCACCGGATGGTTCCGGGTGCGGCCCGGCGGACTGGAGGAGGGCAACCGGCTCAGCGTCCGTCTGCGCGAACTGGATTTTGATCCCCAGGGCGTCAACCGGGGCGAAGCCCGGGATGTCCGGGTGCGGAACATCCGCAATCCCGATGGCATGGCGCTGGTCCCGGCCCGCCGCATGGCCGCGCCCGCCAGTCAGTCCCCGGTCATCAGCCTCAGTCCCTCCGAGCGCAAACGCCTTTTTGTGGCCGGACACGAAGACGGTCTCGTGCGGGTGCACAACACCACCGTGGAGGCACTCCAGCTGGAAAAACAGCTTATGGACGGTCAGCCGGCCGCTCTGGTTCTGCTGAATCCGCGGGACAACGGCCTGCTGGGAGTCTCCAATCAGGGCAATTTCACCCTCTGGCATACCGACATTCCCCACTCCGAAGCCACTTTTGCCGGGTATTTCCTGCCCATCTGGTACGAAGGCGCCGATGAACCCGCCCACACCTGGCAGTCCACCGGCGGCACCGATGATTTTGAATCCAAATTCGGGCTCATGCCCCTGATTTTCGGCACCGTCAAAGCCACGGTCTATTCCATGCTTTTCGCGGTACCCATTGCCCTGCTGGCCGCAATCTACACCAGCGAATTTCTGGCGCCGAAAACCAAAGCCAAAGTGAAACCCGCGATTGAAATGATGGCCAGTCTGCCCTCCGTGGTGCTTGGCTTTCTTGCCGGTCTGGTGCTGGCCCAGTTCATCGAAACCCGGGTGCCGGGCACGCTGCTGTCCTTTATTGTTATTCCCTACACCCTGGTGCTGCTGGCGGCGATCTGGCAGTTGCAGACCCGCACACAGCAAATGAAACGCAAAGCCTGGCGTTTTCCAATCATGTTCCTGGCCATTCCGCTGGGCATGTTCATTGCCGCGCAACTGGGCCCGCGCATCGAACGGGCTCTGTTCACGGTGGCCATTCTCGACGAAACCGTCGCCGAGGCCATGGTCAGCGATTTGCCCGAGGCGGAAATTGAATATGACCGGGCCGGAAATCTGATTGTCCGCGACATCCGCCTCTGGCTGAGTGCGCACCGTCAGGATGCCGATGATCCCAAATTCGCCAGCAGTCCGCTGGGCGGCTGGCTGATCCTGCTGCTGCCGCTCTGCAGTTTTCTGGTGATTTTCAACACCGTGAAATATGGCAATCCGCTGCTCCTGCAGCGGGCATCCACCCTCGATCCACAGAAATTCGCATTGCTGGATCTGGCGAAATTTATTCTCACCGGAGTCGTTTCCATCGGGTTGGCGCTCTTCCTGGGCTGGATGTTCGGAGATCTCTTCGGCTGGGATCTGCGCGGGGGGATCATCGATCAGTACAACCAGCGCAATGCCATGGTGGTGGGCTTCATGATGGGGTTTGCAGTGGTGCCGATCATCTACACCATCGCCGACGATGCCATGAGCGCGGTGCCGGAACATCTTCGCTCCGCCTCGCTCGGCGCGGGTGCGACCCGCTGGCAGACCGCCGTGCGCATCATTATCCCCACCTCGATGAGCGGACTGTTCTCCGCCTGCATGATCGGCTTCGGCCGCGCGGTGGGCGAGACCATGATCGTCCTCATGGCCGCCGGCAATACCCCCATTATGGAATGGAACATTTTCAGCGGATTCCGAACCCTGTCCGCCAACATCGCGGTGGAGATGATGGAGGCGGTGGAAGGCTCCACCAACTTCCGCACCCTGTTCCTCGCCGCCGTAATTCTTTTCACCCTCACCTTTATCATCAACACGATTGCCGAAAAAGTCCGGCAGAGTTACCGTAAAAAGGCCTATCAGCTATGAAGGAAGCCGATTCCAAACCCAAACTTGATTTTTCCAGGCGCAAAAGCAAAAAGCGCAGCATGTCCCTCTACGCCGAGGGCGAACCCATGGTCTGGCTCACCGGCGGAGCGCTGGGCTTCGCGCTGCTGATGATTCTCACCATGCTCGGGTATGTCTTCTGGATGGGCTTTTCCAATTTCTGGCCCACGCCGATTTACAAGGTCACCACCTACGCGGACGCGGTTCACATGGGCCCCATCACCCGTTCCCAGACCTTTCAGGCGCCCAAGGCCCGTATTGATGCACTGCCGGACGGACTCCGGGAACGCATCCAGGCCGAACTCCTCGAGAACGAGGGCTACAGCCGTCGGGATCTCCTGTACACCGGCAATTACGACCTCACCGGCTCCCGCTTCCAGTGGGTGAGCGATTTTGAAGTGCAGTCCCGGGAAATCCCCGAGTGGGCCTTCATTATGGAACGCCGCATGGACGGAAATTTCTACGGTCTGCCGGTCGCGTTTGAACGCGACGGCGAACGGGTCACCGAAACCCCGGAAGAGATCTGGACGCTGTTTCAGGAGCATCATCCCGGAGTCCTCCGCCGCTTCCGTCAGCGCGAACGCCTGCGGACGGTGGATATGGGCCGCATCAACCGTCACCAGGAAAACGCCCGTCTGGAACTTGTTGAAGCCCGTCGGCGTCTGGCCCGCGGGGCCATGACTGCGGAAGAGGTTGAGGCGGTCCGCCTCAAAACCGAAGCCGCCATCGAAGAGACCCGCCGTCAGCACGCCGAAGTCACCGAACGTGTGGAGGCCCTGAACACGGAAAACCGCCGCTTTGCCCTGATCATGCAAACCGCGCAGGGGTTGGAAACCCGCATGACCCTGGATCAGGTGGTGCTCGCATTTCCGGCCAACCGCATCGGCGTGGGCCGCAAGCTCGCGATTTTCGGGGGACGCTGGCGGGAATTTCTGTTGGACAATCCCCGCGAGGCCAACATGGAGGGCGGGGTGTTTCCCGCCATTGTCGGAACGGTCACCATGACCCTGGTGATGACGATTTTTGTGGTGCCTTTCGGGGTGCTGGCAGCCCTGTATCTCCGAGAATACGCCAAACCCGGCCCGGTGGTCAGTGCCGTGCGCATCGCCATCAACAACCTCGCCGGGGTGCCCAGCATCGTCTTCGGGGTGTTCGGCCTGGGCTTCTTCTGTTACATCATGGGCGGATACATCGACGAATGGTTTTACGCCGCCCGCCTGCCCGCGCCCACCTTCCGGAAGGGAGGCGTTCTCTGGGCGGCCTCCACCCTGGCGCTGCTCACGCTGCCGGTGGTGATTGTCGCCACCGAGGAGGCCCTTTCAGCAGTGCCCAGCTCCATGCGTGAAGGCTCCTACGCCTGCGGAGCCAGCAAATGGCAGACCATTAAACGGATCGTGCTGCCCCGGGCCATGCCCGGGATCATGACCGGCATGATCCTCGCCATGGCCCGCGGAGCGGGAGAAGTGGCCCCGCTGATGCTCGTCGGCGCGGTGAAACTCGCCCCCAGTCTGCCCTTTGACATTCACAACTGGACCGGCTCCCTCGGCCCCATTCCCACCGGCCCCATTCACCTGGAGCGCAGCTTCCTGCATCTCGGTTTTCATATTTATGACCTGGGGTTTCAAAGCTCCGACTCCGAAGCCGCCCGGCCCATGGTCTTCACCACCACCCTGCTTCTCATCACCCTCATCGTGCTGCTCAACCTTGCGGCCATGATGATCCGCACCCGCCTTCGCCGCAAATTCAGCACCGGCGCATTTTAACCTCCTTCAAGGACCCTTGACACCATGACCGCAGAAACCCTCGAACAGGACAACGGAATCAAAGCCCGCTCCACCGCCGGCAGCCGCCTCGAAGCCATCGCCGGGGGCGAACAGATCGCCTCCGAAATCCATCCCGAACTCGCCACCGAGGACAACGTCCTCGACGTGGAGGATTTTCAACTCTGGTACGGCAAAGCCAAAGCCCTGCACAACATTTCCATGACCGTGCCCAAAGGCAAAGTCACCGCCCTGATCGGCCCCTCCGGCTGCGGAAAATCCACACTGCTCCGCTCCGTGAACCGGCTCAACGACCTCATCGACATCGTCCGCATTGAAGGCGACATGAAGCTCAGCGGCGAATCGGTGTACGGACCCAATGTCGATGTCATTGAACTCCGCAAACGCATGGGCATGGTTTTTCAGAAATCCAATCCCTTCCCCATGAGCATATACGAAAACGTGGTGTATTCACTGCGGATCGACGGCGAACGCAACAAAAAGGTGCTCGACGAAGTGTGTGAGCGCAGTCTGCGCGGCGCGGCCCTTTGGGATGAAGCTAAAGACCGCCTGCACGACAGCGCCCTCGGCCTCTCCGGCGGTCAGCAGCAGCGCCTCTGCATCGCCCGCGCCATCGCCGCCGAACCGGAGGTGCTACTGATGGACGAACCCTGCTCAGCACTCGACCCCATTGCCACCAACAAAATTGAGGACATGATCGACGCGCTGAAAGGAGAATACACCATTCTGATCGTCACCCACAACATGCAGCAGGCCGCCCGCAGCAGCGACTACACCGCCTTCATGTACCTCGGCCGGCTCATTGAATACGGCCCCACCGACGCCATTTTCCAAAACCCCCGCCTGGTCGAAACCCAGGACTATGTTACCGGCCGTTTCGGCTGAGTTTACCTGAACCAACCCATCCCGGCCGATCCGGCCACCTCAACACACAGGAGAGACCCATGAAAAAACATATGAAAGAAACCATTGCGATTCTGTTCGCCGCCGCCGCCCTCACCGGCTGCGCCACCGCCGAAGCCGGCAAAAACGCCGCCGCCTCCGCTGTGGAAGCCTCCGCCCCCTATGCGAAAACCGGCTTCTACACCAGCTCCGACAGCGACGGCCGCCTCTGGGTGTTCCCCGAAGGCTCCGACGATCTGGCCGCCTACAAAGAAAAAGGCAAACCCGCCCGCCAGGTCCGCCGCATCGGTGCCGGTCCCCAGGGTCAGACCCTCATTTCCACCGAAATGGAGCATATCGACGCCTACCTGATCGCCAAAGAAGGCTTCTACACCAGCCTCGACAGCGACGGACGTCTGTGGGTGTTCCCCTACGGGCACGAAGACCACAAAGCCTACCTCGAAAAAGGCAAACCCGTCCGTCAGGTCCGCCGCATCGCCGCCGGTCCGGGTGGACGCACGGTCATCTCAACCGAAACGGATCACATCGAGGCCTATCTGGCCCAGTAAGTAAGAACTCCGGAGGTCAGAGGACAGCGGAAATAACCCTTCCGCTCTCCTCTGACCTCTACCCTCTACCCCACGCGTTCCGCGTGGCAAGCTCTACCCTCTACCCGCTACCCTCTCATGCTAAAACACTACGACCGTGAAGTTGATCTCCTCAACCGGCATCTGCTTACCCAGACCGACCGGATCCGCCATAACGCCGCCATTGTTCTGGGGTTCGACTCCGCAATCGGCGATTATATCGACGACAAAACCATCGACATCAACGAGGTGGAAATCGAAGAGGAATGCCTCAAGATCATTGCCTTGCATCAGCCCGTCGCCGATGATTTGCGGTTCCTCACCACCATCATTAAAACCAACTACAATTTCGAGCGTATGGGGGATTTGCTGGAAAATATCCACGATCTCCGGCTGGATGCCGATCAGGTGGAATCCGATTTGGGCTGTGAGCCCGATACCTTCCGCGGATTTTTCAAAACCATCGAACGCTCGGTCACCGACGCCGCATCCGCCCTTGAAAAAAAGAACGGCGATACAGCCCGGAGCATCTGGAAAACCAACAAAGACATCGACCGCGCCGCTTATGCGCTGGTGGACCAGTTCCGTACGCGTCTGATACGCGAAGCCGGCACGCCGGCACTCCTCGACGGACTGCTCAGCATCCGCTACGCCAAACGCATCGCCGACAACTCCGCCAATGTCGCCAAAGAAGTCCTCTATCTCGTCACCGGCGAAATCGTCCGGCACCGCCGCCGGGAAATCCTCGGCTGACCCGGTTGCAACCGGAAAATACGAATGTTAGGAATTGATTCAGCTCCGGTTTGCGATTGCTTTGCCGAGTAAAATCAGGGATAAAGCGTCCAATATAACCCCCGGAGAGCATTATGTCCAAAGGCACGATTTGCATCGTAGAAGATGAAGAGGATATTCGCGAAATCCTGGAAATCCAACTCAAACGCGAGGGCTACACCACGGTGTCCGCCGACTCGGGCGAGAAGGGGCTGCGCCTGATCCGCGAGCACCAGCCACAACTGATTCTGCTGGATGTTATGCTCCCGGGTATGGACGGATTTGATGTCTGCCGCGCCCTGCGGACGGAAAAGTCCACCCGGGAAATCCCGATTGTGATGGTCACCGCCCGTGGGGAGGAGGCCGATGTGGTTACCGGGCTGGAAATTGGTGCGGACGATTACATCACCAAACCCTTCAGCCCCCGTGTCGTCGTGTCACGCATCAAATCCGTGCTCCGCCGGGGTGCCCGCAGCAATGAGGATCCCAACGGTATTCTCGAATACGGCACGATCGTGGTGGATCAGCCCCGCCACCTCGTAAAGGTGGACGGAGAGCCCGTGGACCTGACCGCCACCGAATATAAACTGCTGGTTTTTCTCGCCAAACGGCCGGGCTGGGTGTTCACCCGCCAGCAGATCGTTGATAATGTCCGCGGAGAAGACTATGCGGTCACCGAACGGAGCGTCGACGTGCAGATCGTCGGCCTGAGAAAAAAACTCGGCGACCAGGCCGAATGGATCGAAACGGTCCGCGGCGTGGGATATCGCGCCCGGGAAATCAACTGACCCGCCCCACCACACACAAAAGCAGAACAGCACAGATCGAAACACACTTGACGGGGGCGATCATTCCACTATAAGAACGCCACGCCTGCCGAATGGTGTAACGGTAGCACAACGGACTCTGACTCCGTTTGTCTAGGTTCGAATCCTAGTTCGGCAACCATTTTGACTATACAAGCCCTCCTTAATCGGAAGGCTTTTTTTATGCAGAAAAGCCTTTATTTACAGGGGTATTTGAGGTTTTCCGCTTTGTGTCCGTCTCCCTGTCCGTCTCGTTTTGTCTAGCATAGTCCAGGAAAGATAACACAACGATAATACAACGATAATACAACGGTGCCCGCCCGCGATTTACTCACTATACGTATAGTATTGCCGTTAACCTATACAAAAAAGGGGTATTTTGACGGCGGCATCCCTGAGCAGTGCAGCACAAAAAACCCGCCTCGGTGATCCGGGGTTCGATGGCCCATACGCAGCCGCTCCGCTATCCAGATGCCGCTCACGGCGGTGTGCGTTTTGATCAACCAGGCGATTGCCTGTTTTTCGGGCTGCACGCTTTTCGCCGCCAGCAGACCTTCTTCGTTCCATTCAAGAGCTTCCAATGCGTTCTGAATCAACCGTTCAGCTTCTGCGGGTCCATGATCACTTCGTTGGGCACCCCGGTGGTTATCATTCTTTCCCTGACATCTCTCCGCAAAAGACCCGCCGCAGGATGCGGCGCCTCCGGATGTCTCGCTCACCATAATCGTAATCCTATTCGTAATCGCCCCCTCGCCCAAGGCGGTCACTGAAGATACACGTACCGAATGCGCTTCGCGCGTCCTGTCCGTTGCAAAAGGCCCGCCGCAGGATGCGGCGCCTCCGGATGTCTCTCTCACCGTAATCGTAATCCTACTCGTAATCGTAATCGCGCCTCTGCCTCACAGCCCCCCTGCCTCTCCGCATCGGTGTTCATCGGTGAGATCGGTGGTTCCTCCTTCTTCTCCGCTCCTCAGCTCCCTGTCTCTCTGTCTCTCTGTCTCTCTGTCTCTCTGTATTCGTGTCCCTGTGATCAGGGATTGACAAGAACCGACTTGGCAAAGCGGGCGTAGAGCCCGCGCACATCCCTTGCATAAGTTTCCAGAACTGAACGCCCCGGTGCCGTTTCCGGGTTCAGACGGTACAGGGCCGCCGCCAAATGCAGCTCGATCAGACTCGCATTGCGGAACGAGGTTTCATTGCTGTCCTCAGTCCCCGTCCGCAGCCGCATGGAACGGTCGGTCACCGCATGACCTGACACACCCGGCCGCGCCAGCAGCACCGCCAGCGCGTCCGCCGCGGTGGCCTCGCCAATCGTCTCCAGTGCCTCCGCCAGAGCCCGGTAATGCGAAAAAGCCGCATCCTCAGGCAGCATTTTTGCTTTGGCGGCCAGCAGGCCTGCGTCTCGTTTGCGCCGACAGCGTCCCAGAGCGATGATCCGCGCATCCAGAGCACTCATGCTCGCCCCGAACTGTCCCATCCCGGTGTAATTCCAGCCTTCATCCCAGGGCGTACCGGCCACCAGATCCACCAGAACATCCGCTCCGGTCGCATCCCCTAAAATTCCCAGCACAAAGGCAAAAAATTCACGCGCATCCGGATCGTCCGCCTTTGCAAAAGCCTCCCGCAAACGCCGGTTCCGCTCCGCGTCCGGCAAGGTGAACACCCGGTCGATCTGATTGGGATCCTCCACCGAGGCGGCCAGCGCCCGGTCAATCTCTTCATCGGTCAGCGGGAAACTGTCCCCCGCATCCGCAACCTCCCGGTCCAGAATTCCCAGCTCCACCAGACGGTTCTGCACATCCACCAAATCCACCTCCCGCAGGGCACCGTCGAGCACCCGCGCCGCAATCAGCCCGGCCGCATAGCCCTGATTCTGCACATCCGCCTGCATCCGGATCACCGGCATCGCGTCCCGGTGGGCACTGATGCCCAGGCCGGTCACCAACACTCCCTCCAGCCCCCTCGGCAGCAAAGCCCGCAGGGGCACGTATGCCTCCAGCGGATCGTGATCCGGCGGCACAATCATGAACAAGGGATGCACCGTGAACCCGTGGGTGTCAAAATTACTCCGCGCTTTCACAATCGTATCCGGAAACACACGGGCCAGACGGATATCCATGGGCGAGACCTCCAGATCTCCCACCACCCGCCGCCGCTCCCGCGAATCCACCAACTGACCGGCATCAAAGGCCTGCTGAAATTTTTTCCGCGCCGTCATGTGCGCCGTGCTCACATCGTCCTGGTTGGAATCATCCACAAAGTCATAATCGGTATTGGTGTAATTTTTTCCCGGATCCCGCCCCGGCAGTCCGGTGCCCTGCATGGCCAGGTGCCCCTGACCCACCGCCACCGTCTTCGCGCCCGCCGCCGCCGCAACCTCTGCCGAGCCGGTCGCATCCACCACCGACTTCGCCCGCACCGCGATCCGCCCCTGCGGTGTGCCCAGAATCGCGCCCACCACCCGGTCCCCTTCCCGCAAGGCTCCGCAGATCATCGTTTTGTACCAAATCTTACCGCCCGCGTCCGTCACCTCCTGATGCAGCCACTGCATTTTCGCCTCCACATCCCAGCTCCCCGCTTTCATCTCCTGGACCGTCATTTCCGCCGCGCCCCGGTCCACCTCCGCCGTGAAGCCCACCCGGTTGCCGAACCAATACTTACCAATCATGCCCAGGGTTCCCACCCCGCCCAGACCCGACAAAAATTCCGCCACCAGTGTTTCCGCGCCCTCACGCGCCGCCGAAATCCCCGCCGGAGCCCCCCCGGTGCCGCCGCCCACCACCAGCACATCCACTTCTTCCACCGCCGCAAACCCGGCCGCCGCCATATCCGCAACCTCCACATCGCACCGCAGATCCCGCGCCTGAATCCCGGAAGGCAACGCATGAGGCGAACAGGAGGTCAGCGATTCCGCATCCGCCCCCTTCGCCCCGCCAATCAGGCGATTGGCGCTCCCGTACGCATCCGCCCCCTCCGCCCCGCCAATCAGGCGATTGGCGCTCCGGTTCTTCAGCACCGCCTCCGCAATCTCAACCC
>PXDP01000178.1 GCA_003565035.1 PVC group bacterium
GTTTCAGCATTAACCTCACTTAATTCATCTTTGATATTATCTTTCAAGGCAATTTCTTTATCGCCCCAGTAACTATCATCAGACAATTTTGTGCTTTCCAGACTCATAGCTCTTTGCAACTTCTTAGCAGCATAAATGGATTCCAATTTTTCTACAGGATCCGTAATTACTTTGCCGCCAACAAAATCTCCCTTACTTTGATCGTAAGAAGGAGCTTCCCGCATTTTTAAACTGGCGAATACAGGGTTACTCTTTAACCCTTCAATCCCCTCAACACCTTCAATCATTTCTTTTGGTGTGGGAACTCTCCCCAGTTCCATCTGCATCCTGCTTTCAATAGCAGAAACAATGGATAAAGGAGCAAGCAGTTTTTCCGGTAGTTTAACGGCACTAAAAATATTCTGTGCCTGTCTGCTTACCTGCTGTCTTGCCCTTAGCAAACCCTGTGTTTTAACATCAACTTGCGGTTCCTTGCCCTGTGCCATATCATAAGCAAATTCTCTTACACCATAAAGAAAACCCACACTTGCCGTTTGCACAAGATCCCCGTATAAGTCCATGGGTTTTCCAAACTCATCTCTCCACTGTCTTTGAATGTATTCAAGACCGATATTTTTAGCAAAGGGATTAACCACTTCGCTAATTATAAGCCCCACACTGTCTTCAATAAGCTCTTCCTCTGTAACATCATCCGCATCATAAGTTAAGAACTTATTCTTTTGCACTCCCGTTAAAGGATCCATAACAGGTTTTCCTTCTTCATCAAAAAGCGGTTCTTTCATCGGAACACCATAGGCATCCCTTTTAAGCAAACTTGTTTGTAACCCTTTCGCCGGAGTAATCCTTGCTGTGATATCTTCAGCAAATTCTTCATCTGTCCTTACAACTGCCCCAGTTTCTTTCCTGACACTTCTTTCAGAAAACTTTTGTCCCTCTGTCTTCTCAGTTGGATCAACTACCTGCCTGACAATATCTTCCGTAGATAATTTTTCTTCCAACTTCAATTTATAAGCATCCGCCCTGCGAACTTCCTTCTTCTTGGCAATTGTAGGTTTCTTCCCATCCCCAAAATCAATATGAAAAGTTGATCCGGTTTCCTTTACTACCTTACCCACTTTTCTTTTCTTGCCTATCCGAACTTCCGTCCCTTCAAAAATAAGCCGGTCATAGGTTTTCCTTTTTTGTCTTGCCTCATAAATAGCTCCAATTTCCGTAGCATCAAAATCAGAAAGCTTACCTTCTGCTCCTGCTATAATCTTACCATCAGCAATATAAACCTTAGCTCCCCGGACGGTTCGCCAAACACCACCGGGGGGCAACTTTGGTTTTTGTTTTGCTTTTGTCTTTGTTTTAGCAGCTTTTTGAAGATCAATTACAAGTAATTCCACAAACACCCGCCCCCTCTCTTATAAATCTTTCAGAAAATCAAGCTTATCCTTATTGAACTGATAAACCGGCAGTTTCTTAAAATCGTTCATCGTCATTCCCTTACTTTTAAGATACCGCAGCAAATCCTCTTTTGATTTAACATCCAAAAGATCCCAAGTCCTTTTTGTCCAATCAGCATTTCTTAAATTAGCATCAACATTAATACCCATTATTTTTTACCTCCCAGATTTATGATGTTAAATTTCTTATTCCCATTATAACCCTTTTCATCAATAAATTCACCAATGGTAACGATATCAAGAGATTTTTCTTTATCGTCACCGGGATAATCCCATTTCTTACCCATCATACTCATGTATCTATAAAACTCACCTTTTACTTTGTAATTAAATTTAGGATCCCCTTCCGAAACACCGTATTTCAACATCGCAAAAACTTTAACGTTATCATATAGTTCGTGCTTATTGTGAGAAGCTTTTACCTTTCTTTCCAAAGCATTCATATCTTCAGCGGTATAATTACCATCGCCTAATTCTAAAAAAGCTCTTTCAATTAACTGATCCAAACTTTCCGGGGGTTCTGGAGGATCCTTCGCCCATATTGATCCATCTTCATCCTCTTCATAAGTATCATAATCATCATCATCCGGACGTATGCTTTTTGAAACAACAACGGATTCAATATTAGCACCACCCAAAACAGTTACCTCAGCTTCATTAAGACAACCAAACCCCGTGCGGGAAGTTGAAAGGATTCTTTCCACTGGCATTTTAATTATTGAAATAGCTTCATGATTATCGAAATCGCCTTCCCTTTCTTCAGCAAAAACTATAGCAGTAGGTAGCTCCACAGAAAAAGAAGAAATGGGCTGATAATCCATATCTTTTTTACCACAAAATTTTTCTCTATAATCAAAGTCACTTTCATCCAAAACCATACCCCGGAAAATATATACTTCTTTAATACCCTGCTTTTCAAACCATTCCTGAGTAAGATCGTATTGCACCCGTAAAAAAGAAAGAAGTGCCGCTTCTTTTTTCTTCAATAAACCTCTTGCTTGATCAACGTAATGCTTATCAATATGATCGATTCTTGCATCATTCAAATCAAACTCTTTTTGTGCCGCCAGTTGTAAGGCGATAGAGTCCTCATTATGATCAGCACTTGTCTCTGCCCATTGTGCAATAGACTTATCAACATAATCCCTTCTTACAAAATCCATAAACAGTTCCCGTGCTTCCGGTTTTAAATTGTTGAGAAACCTTTCAATGGAAAACTTAAAATTTATTCCATCATCTGTTCTTTTTGAATCACGAAAACTTTCTATTGCCTCAGCTATTTTACCTGCTGATTCACGGGTTCTGCGAAATTCCATAACTTTGATTATCCCTTTTATCTTCGATTCATTTAAGCTCATTCTCA
>PXDP01000166.1 GCA_003565035.1 PVC group bacterium
TCACCTCGGGAATGGCTTCCAGCCCCAGGGCTTTCAACGCGGCAACGGTCCGCGCCACCGCCGGCTCCGCTTCGGAAATGCGGAAGGCGTGATAATCCTTGTGACAGATAAATTCAACGATTCCGGCCCTGCCTTTGCTGCTTACCACCGATGCCGCCGCCTCCTCAAAGCAGCGCGTGATGGTCCCCGTAATTTCTTCCAGGAACGCGGGGTCATGACTGCGCGACTCCCCTTTAATCCACACCTTGTCGGTCACCTGATTGGTGGCTTCCCCGCCCTCGATCACGCCGACATTGCTGGTGCCTTTGCGGCCCTCTTTCTCAATCAGACCAAAATACCCCAATTCCGAAATCCGCGCAATCGCCCGCGCCGCAATCAGTGCGGCGGAAACCCCATGCTCCGGATGAACCCCGGCATGGGCCGAAATCCCTTTGAGGTTCACCTCCCAGCGGTGGGCACCGATCGCACCGACAATCACCCGGCGCGGATCCCCGGAATCAATGTTAAACCCCATCACCGGATGCCCCAAGTCCGCGGGATTGACTTCTTTGGCACCCCACAGTCCGATTTCCTCACCCACGGAAAAGATCAGCGTCAGCGGCGGATGCGGCAGAGCTTCCCGCAGCAGCGTCTCCGCCAGCACCAGCATCGCCGCACAGGCGGTGCGGTTGTCCGCCCCCAGGGCCGTATCGCCTGCCGGCACAATCCGGTCGCCCTCCCGTTTCGGCACCGCCCCGCGGCACAGCGGCACCGTATCCATGTGCCCCGAAAACATCAGCCGATCCCCCGGAACCGTTCCCGGCAGGGTCACAATCAAATTCCCCATTTCAAAATCGCCGGGAATGCGGGTGTGCGCATCATCCTCCCGGATCCATTCCTCCGCACATCCGGCCGCAACCAGACGGCTCTTAAGCAAATCCGCCACCGCCCGCTCGCGCCCGCTGGCACCGGGCACCGCCAACAACTCCATTAACTGCTCCACCGCGCGCGCTTCATTCAGGGGCTCATTCATACATCTTCTCCTGGGTCAATGGTAAATCTCAGTTCCCGCACCGACTCCGCGCCGAAGCGCTCGCGGATGCGCTTTAAAAGGGTTCGGCTGGCAAAACGCTGCATTTCCGCCAGCCATACATTATGGTCCACATAGACGGTCAAGCGCCCGGCCTCCCAGCGTCCGGGCCGGGAATGCTTGGCATTGGCTTTGCCCACCAGGGCTTCCCAGACCGGTGACAATTCCGCCAGCCGGGATTCGCTTTCCAGTCCCATGTCCTTCAGGACATCCGGCATGATCTGGTCCAGCCGGTGAATCCGGGGCGGCGGTTTGAACGTATAATCCGCAGCCAGATGGTAGCGCTCACGCTGAAGCTGCTGCCATCCGGGATCCGGCGTGTTCATGGACTGCCGCGTGATTTACTTGTTTTTGGCGCGGATAATGTCGGCCAGGAATTCGCCCAGCGGATTGCGCACCCGTCCGGCGTGCCAGTACACGGAAATTTCGCGCGTGGGAGCTTTGCCACTGAAGTTCTTGATCACGCAGGGACCGCTTGGTCCCTTTTTCACAAACATTTCCGGCACCAGACTCAGGCCCATGTCCAGAGCCACCAGGTTATAGAGGGTGGTCAATTGACTGGTGGAACAGGTGACATTCCGGGCGATGCCTTCGGCTTTGCAGAACGCATCAATCTGGGAACTCAGGCAGTGCATCGGCTGCAGGACAATCGCGTCCTGCCCCTGAAGCATACTCATCTTGAGTTCACCACCCTGCGCCAGGGGATGTTTCGGCGGCAGAATCGCAAACAGTTCCTCAACAAAAAGAGACTCGCACACCAAATGATCCTCCTCCACCGGCGGACTCATGATGGCACAGTCAATTTCCGCCCGCACAAGCTTTTGAACCAGACGGTCCGTTGTGTCTTCGGTAATGTGCAGCCCGGCCTCCGGAAAACGCTTACGCAGCTCGCTGAGCGCCTCGGGAAGCAGAAACGGCGCAATGGTCGGAATGGCACCGATGGTGAGGGTGCCTTTGCCCTGCACCACGTCCTGCTGCACGGCGTTACTCGCGGAATTCACTTCCGCAAGGATACGCTGGGCACGGGGCAGAAGAATCCGGCCCGAAGGGGTCATTTGCACCGTACGGCCCAGACGGTCAAACAAACGCTGACCGAGTTCATCCTCCAATTTGAGGATTTGCTGACTCAAAGACGGCTGGGTAATCCCGCACCGTTCGGCACCGCGACTGAAGGAGCCGGTTTCCGCAACCGAAACAAAATAACGTAATTGATGTAGTTCCATAGCCCGCATCTATATGTTGAATGAGTGGTATTGCAAGTCTAAGAGATAAAGAATTGCAAAATCTATCGTTTAAAAATATACCAGCCCAATGCAATCCCCACCGAATCTAACCGAACTTGCGTCCCGCTACTGGGAATCCGCCGCCCTGAACGCCGCCGTATCGCTGGGTTTGTTTCCGTTCCTCTCGGAAACTCCGGCCACCGCCGAAGCGGTCAGTGAAGGGCTCAACTGCGCCCAACAGCATACCGAGGCGCTCCTCGACAGCCTCTGCGGGCTGGGTGTTCTCTCCAAAAAGGACGATAAATACACCCTGCCGGAGGCACTCAAGCCACTGCTGGACCCGTCCTCACCGGATTGCCTGCTTGGTGCGCTGGCCTTTAACGCCGATTTGTTTCAGTTATGGGGAAAATTGCCGGAATGTGTCCAATCCGGTCAGCCTGTCCTGCCTGCCAACCCGCATCTCGGCAGTGATCCGGCCCGAACCCGGCGTTTTGTGGAGGGCATGCACAGCCGCGCGGGCATCATGGCCCGGGGACTTCTGCCCGCCATCGTTCCCGAACCGCACAGCCGCATTCTCGATGTCGGGGGCGGGCCGGGAACTTTCAGCGTCAAACTCCTCGAACGCGATGCCACACTCTCCGCAACCGTGCTCGATCTTCCCCCCGTCGTCCAGGCGGCAGCGGAAATTCATGCCGGAAACCCGGTGCTGAACCGCCTCCGGTTCCAGGGCGGGGACTACCATACCGCCGACTATCCCGCCGATCAGGATCTTGTCCTCTATTGCGGCGCCCTCCACCAGGAACCCGAAGACGGTCTCCCGGCCCTGTTTACCCGGATGAAAGCCGCCCTGAAGCCCACAGGTTCTCTCTGTGTGGTCGACCTCATGGTCTCGGACGACCGCACACAACCCGTCTATTCCGCGCTTTTTCAGCTCAACATGATGCTCATGCGCCCCGCCTCCCGGGTCCACAGCATCGGCGATGTTCAGTCGGTCCTTCGCGGAGCCGGGTTTTCTCCCGCCGCACCGGAGGAAATTTCCGGCACCCCCTACACCCTCATCCGCGCGACACCCTGATATGCAGGCCCATCCCTCCGTCAATCTCCCCCGGGTCCTTCCCGTCTGGCCCGAAAACGAGCGGCCCCATGCCCAGGCCGACGACTTGGACTTTCCCCGGCTCACCTACTATCTGCCCAGCGAAGAATACCGCACCGGCCAAACCGTGCTGATTCTCCCCGGCGGCGGGTACGGACTCGTTAGCAGCGCCAAAGAGGGACACCGACCGGCCCAGCTCCTCTGCGCCCATGGCATTGCCGCCGCCGTGCTGGAATACCGCCACAGCCCCCGACGCTGGCCGGTTCCGCTGCTGGACGCGCAGCGGGCCCTGCGCATCTGCCGTCAGCAGGCCCTGGAAAACGGACTCCATCAGGATCAGGTCGGGGTCATGGGCTTTTCCGCCGGCGGCCATCTGGCCGGCACCCTGGCCATGCACCCGGAACACCCCGAATCCGCAATTGGCGGTGCGCTGGACGCCGTTTCCGGCCTCCCTGATTTTCAAATACTGATCTACCCGGTCGTCTCTTTTGTGGAACCCTATTCCCATTTCGGCTCCCGGGACAACCTCCTGGGGAAACCGGCGGACCCGGATCTGGCCCGGGCGCTGTCTCTGGAAACTTTAGCCGGGCCCCACGCCCCGCCCGCCTTCATTCTCCATGCACAGAATGATCAGTCGGTCCCGCCCGAAAACAGCCACCTGCTCGCGCAAACGCTCACCCGGCACGGCGTGAAAACCCAATTTCACCTCATCCCCGAAGGAGGCCACGGATTCGGCCTCGGCGCCAACCTCCCCTGGGGACGCTGGATGTTGGATTGGATCGCGTCGCCGTTGTCGAAGCGGTCCCCGCTTTGATCCCCCCCCGCTGAAAATCAAAAGACAACATTGAAAAATCCGCAAAGCGCGTCATAAGAGATCCATGTTTGGAATCACCGCCTGGATACACGCCGCGGGCTGCGTCAGCCGCCCCCTGAACCCCGAAGATCTCTCCCCCGATCCCTACGAGCAACTGACCCTGTGGCTGGACAAAGCCCGCCGGGCCCGGCTGCCCGAACCCAATGCCATGGCGGTCTGTTCCGTGGGCGAAGACGGCACACCCAGCCAGCGCATGGTGCTCATGAAGCACCACAGCCCCGAAAACGGCGTTTTATTTTATACCAACTACGCCAGCCGCAAGGCAAAGGAGCTGGAGGCGCATCCCAAAACCTCGCTGCTGATTCATTACCACCTTCTCCAACGGCAAATCCGCATGACCGGTCCGGTGGAGCGCGCCACCCGGGCGGAATCCGAAGCCTACTTTGCCACCCGCCCCCGCAGCAGTCAGCTCGGTGCCTGGGCCTCCCGTCAAAGCGACATCCTGCCAGACCGCGCCACCTTCGAAGCCCGCTTCGAAAAGGTCAAAAAAGAGTTTGAAGGCAAAGACATCCCCTGCCCCGAGTTCTGGGGCGGCTACCGGGTCCGCCCCGACACCTTCGAGTTTTGGCAGGGACGCGCCTACCGGCTGCATGACCGCTTTGTGTACGCCCGCGATCCGGCAGGCGCCTGGACGATCACCCGCCTCTATCCCTGAGATATGCGTATTTCCCCTCTCAACCGCAGCCGCCTCCTGCGGACCGCACTGATTGTCCTCCCTGGGATTCTGCTGCTTGCGGTTTCCCGGCATCACCGCCGTCCCGTCCCAACCGCACTTCCGGAAACCGCGCCCAATGTCCAGCCGGTGACCCTGCCGGAACTTCTGTTGCCCGTTCCCGAACCCGAACGGGGTCTCCGCATCACCTTCCCCACCCCGCAGACCGCCCTGCACGATCTCGAAAATCCCGATGTCTTTATGCCCACCGCCTCCGGTCGGGTCATTTCCGCCCACTACGGCTCCACCCGCACCAACGCCGCCGGCAGAGCCACCTTCCATGAAGGCGTGGATATCGGCCCCACCCGGCGCGATCGCCGCGGGCACGCACTCGACGAAATCTTCGCGGTGGCCGACGGACAGATTGCCTACATCAACCGGATCGCCGGAAATTCCACCTACGGGATCTATGTGGTCCTCACCCACGACGAAGAAGACTTCGGCACCTATTACACCCTCTACGCCCACCTGGGCAGCGTTCCGCGCGACCTCCGCAACGGACAAAGCGTGCAGCGCGGGGATGTCATCGGCATCATGGGCCACACCTCCTCCTTCAACATTCCGCCGCAGCGGGCGCACCTGCATTTTGAAGTCGGCATGATTCTCAACCGCCATTTCGCGGTCTGGTACCGTGGAAAACAACGTACGCCCGATCACGGGACGTATCACGGACACAACCTCAACGGACTCAACCCGCTGCGGCTGCTCCGCAATCTTGATCCCGAAAACGACAACGCCCGCTTCAGCATTGCCGAAGCCCTGGAAGAAACCCAAACCGCCTTCACCCTGGCCCTGCACGCCCCCGGACAGCTCGATTATTTCCTCCGTCATCCCACCCTCTGGGAAGGCCCGCCCTTCACCGGCGGGGTCATGGTGCTCGACCTCTGTGAAGCCGGCACCCCGCTGCGCGGACGCGCCGCCACCGCAGAGGAAGCCCAAAACGTCACCCGCGCCCGCCCGGCCGTGCTGGAGGTGGACACCGCGGTTCTCGGCCGCAATGGCCGACGTCAAATCCAGCGCAGCGGCAACGCCTGGCAGCCCACCCCCGCCGGCCTCGAACACCTCGAAATCCTCACCTTCCGCGCCGGACGCTGAGCCCCGGACCGTTTTCCGATGATCGGAAAACCGCCCCCCTCCTTTTCCGATCATCGGAAAACTCCCTAAAATCAAACATCAAATACCCATCCGTGCAGACTTGCAAAAGTTGCGTCTGCATGGTGTATAGAGACATCTGATAACCCCTTACCCGGAGACCCGAATGCCCAAACTCGCCCCTCTAAAAGGAAACATGCTCATCGCCCAAAGCGGCGGCCCAACCGCCGTGATCAATCAGACCCTGGTGGGTGCAGTGCTTGAAGCCCGCAAACACCCCGAAATCCAGAAAGTCTATGGCGCCATGCACGGGATTCAGGGGATTCTCGACGAGGTGTTTCTGGATCTGGGGAAAGAGACCCCCGCCAACCTTGAGCGGGTGGCGAACACCCCCTCCTCCGCGCTGGGCTCGGTCCGCAAAAAACCCACCGCCGAGGACTGCGCGGCGATTTTCGAGGTTCTGCGCAAACACAATATCCGCTACTTTTTCTATATCGGCGGCAATGATTCCGCCGAAACGACCCACATTATCCACGAGCACGCCCGCAAAGCAAAATACGACTTCCGCTGTTTCCATCTTTGCAAAACCATCGACAACGATCTGCGTCAGAACGACCACACCCCCGGTTTCGGCAGCGCCGCCAAGTTTGTAGCCTCCGCGTTCATGGGCGACAACCAGGACAACCGCGCCCTCGGCGGGGTGAAAATCAACATCATTATGGGCCGTCATGCCGGCTTCCTCACCGCCGCCTCCGCTCTGGCCCGCGTGTATCCCGACGACGGTCCGCACCTGATTTATCTGCCCGAACGGCCCTTCTCCATGGACGGGTTCTGTGCGGATGTGAAGGCGGTCATGGAAAAAACCGGCCGCTGCGTGATTGCCGTCAGCGAAGGCATCTGCGACGAAAGCGGAACCCCCATCATCGCCGCCCACAGCAAAGAGGTCGACAGTCACGGCAATTTGCAGCTCTCCGGCAACGGAGCACTGGGCGATTTGCTGGCCGATGAACTGAAAGCCCGCACCGGCATCAAGCGAGTCCGGGCCGACACCTTCGGCTATCTTCAGCGCTCGTTCCCGGGACTGGTTTCGGAGACCGATGCCAAAGAAGCCCGCAAAGTCGGTGAACACGGTGTCCGCTATGCGGTCAAAGACTTCGAGAACGGCAGTATTGCCATTCAGCGCAAGAAAACCAAAAGCTATGCGGTGAGTTTTGAACGCGTGCCGCTCAAGTCGGTCGCCAAAGAAACCCGCCACATGCCCGCAAGCTATATCAACAAAGCCGGAAACGATGTCACCAAAGCCTTTATCGACTATGTCAAACCAATCGTCGGCACGCTGCCGGCAATGGGACGGCTCAAGGGTGCCTGAGTCCGGCACCGAAAGCTCTCTATGAAATTCATGCTTCCGTTTCTGCTCCTGACACTGTCGGTGCTTCCCGCTTTTGGCGAGGAACTGACCGGCGGGCAGGTCATGGAGGAGGTCCGTGCCCGGCTTCCGCTTGAGCCGGTTCGGCTGACCGGATTTATCCGTACCCGCGACGGCCGCCGGAATGTGGACCGGGCACTGATCAGCGAACTGTATTTCGGCTCGCCGGTTCCCCATATCCGCTATCAGGTGATGGATGCATTTGGTGATCGGGTGGCCACCGCACGGATCGCCTGGCCCGACGGTGCCGCGCATTTCACCCTGTTCGATGAAAATGAGGAGCCGGTCGACGGCGCGGATCTGTCCGATGAAATCTCTGAAACCGGACTGACCTGGAGCGATCTGAGTCTGGACTTCCTCTGGTGGCCCGGTGCGGAGATCACCGGACGCGAACGCGTCCGGACCCGCGCTTCGCATGTGGTGAGCATCCCCGCCCCGCCGCATCAGCCCGCTTTGGGAAGCGTGCGGCTCTGGATCGACACCTCCGCTCTGCTTGTGGTCCGTGCCGAACTGCTGGGCCCCGACGGGGAACGGCTCAAGCGCATCGATGTGGACAGCATTGTGGAAATTGAACCCGACGTGTGGATGGTCAAGGACCTCCTTATTCGTGACTACGCCAACGGCCGCCGCATGGGTGTGCGCTTTGAGGATGTGGAGCAACTCTAAGAAACGATTATGTACGACATCGGCAAACGCGAAATTAAAGCCCTGAAAAAAGCCGTCGATTCCGGTCATTTTTTCCGCTACGGCGGCAAAGAGGTGGTGGCGGCGGAAAAAGAATGGGCTCAAAAAGTCGGGGCGGACACCGCCGTGATGGTCACCTCAGGGACGGCATCTCTGATCGCCGGGCTGCAGGCACTGGGGGTCGGCCCGGGACAGTCAGTGCTGCTTCCCGGATATACGTTTATTTCCACCGCTCTGGCGGTCACGGCTGTGGGCGCAATTCCGCTGTATGTGGAGGTGGATGAATCGCTGACGATGGATCCGGAGGATCTCCGCAAAAAGATCCGCAAACACACCGGGTGCATCATGCCGGTGCATATGCAGGGGATGCCGTGTAATCTGGAACCGATTCTGGACATTGCCGCCGAAAAGGGGATTCCGGTTTTTGAGGACTGCTGTCAGGCCGACGGCGGCAGCTACAAAGGAAAACGCCTGGGGAGCTGGGGTGCGGTTGGTGGCTACAGTTTCAACCAGTTCAAAATTATTTCCTGCGGCGAGGGCGGGGCCTGCGTCACCTCTGATCCGAATATCGCCGAACGGCTGTACATGGCTCAGGATGGCAGTTGCAGCGTCTGGCCGGAAACCGGGGCGATGAGCCAGGCCTTTTTCTGCGGTGGCAACTTCCGCTTCAATGAACTCAATGCGGCCATGCTCCGCGTGCAAATCAAAAAACTCGACAAAATCCTCAAGCGACTCCGTAAAAAGCGAAAAGAGCTGCTTGAAACGCTGGAAATTCCGGACGACTGCACCTTTATCCGAACCCATGATGAGGAGGGCCAGTGCGGGGTCTGCCTGCTGATTCAGGCGCCAACCGCCGACCGGGCCGAAGCGGTGGAGCACGAACTGGCCGCCGCCGGACACACCGTTCACCGTCCCATCAACAGCGGCCGGCATGTGTACAAAGCCTGGGACGTGGTGAACAGTCAGCGGGGCGGAGTCCATCCGGAATGGGACGCCTTCCGTCATCCTAAAAATCAGCGGATCGCCACGCACTACGACCGCGCCATGAAACGGACCGACGATCTTCTGGCCCGCACGGTGCTGCTTCACACGCCTTATGTTAAGAAAAAGTAGTGTTTTCCGACTTTTCGAGCTTTCCCCTTTAACTTGGGCTTAAAATACGATACAGGACTTGCCGTATTTCAATCATATTCACACGTCACATTAGCCTTATCCGGAGTTTGCCATGCGCGTTTCCCTCCTCAGAATCCTTTCGTTTCTGTCTATGTTCACAGTGTCCGCAACATCAGCGGAAATCAGCCGGACGGTTCAAAACCCTCTTCGTCAGAGATGGCCCTGGGATTTAACCTATGTGGAGGTTCCGTCCAGCCAGGCAAACACACTCACGACGGCGGAAATCTCCGGGCACGTCCGTCCCGTGCAAATAGAGACCGTCTCCGCGAACGGCGGCACCACGCACCGGGCCTGGTTTGTGGCCACCATCGATCAGCAGGAGAGTTATGAGGATGACCGGGGGCGCACCCTCACCGGTGTCGTCCGTGAGGTGCCATTGACCCTGCGTTCCGGAAACATCCGTCCCGGGATCTTCAGAACTGAAGCCGGTCCGTTTCATGTCATCGACAATGGAATGTATGAAATACGGATCCGCCGCACGGAGACCTTTGATGAACCGCGTCCTTTCAGCGAAACGCCCCACTGGTTTGGGGGCGGACGTGTCAGGGGGCAGGAAGCCTGGGACGGCCGCGCGTGGTTTGACGGGGATGCGATGGTCCGCGGCATCCGCACCGAAATTCTGCAGGAAGGTCCGGTGTTCATTGACCTGGCGGTCACCTATGATTTTGTCGCCGAAGAGGACGGAACCACCGCCGCTCTCCCCCTGGACCTGGGCAAACAGACACATACCTGGGAGCCCAATACACCGCCGCGTGAGGAAATTCCCAAACTGGATCATGCCTATGAACTGCGGATTCGTCTGGTGATGGGCGATCCGTGGATTGAAGTCAATGAGCGGTATCATTTGCCCCGAAGCCCGGGTTCCGGCCCGTTTGGCGTGCATCAGCACTGGATCAACTGGGGCGAGCCCGCCGATGCCCCGGAACTGTCGTGGTTTGAGGATTCAGACCGCATGGCCGTGGATACGGTGACCTGGGTCCGCTGGTTTCTCTACGATCAGTTCGGGGGGAATGTCGCGCAAAATTTCGTGCCCGCCCGTCCCCGTGAGGATCAGCGCGGACGCCCCTTTGCCCTTCTCCGGCCCCGCTGGAACCAGGGGGGCGGCGGCGCTCAGGATTTCTTCCTGACCGCCGGTGGTGCAAACCCCGACAGCATCCATCACATGCTGAACCGGCCGCTGCAGCGTCCGCTACGCGACTTGAACCGCGCGGCTGAACAGGATGAAGAAAAAGCGGCTCAGAAAGTCCGCGTGGACGAATGGCTGGAAATTGCCACCGACGACACCCTAAGCGATCGCGAACGCTATGCGGCCATGGCCGAAATCGGACGCGAACTCGGCGTGAAACTCTCCCTCCCGGGACCGGACTACAGCCGCGACAACCCCGCCGCCGGCATCGTGGCCGCCTTCCCCTCAAAATGGGTGGGCCCCTTCCCCGCAACCATCGCCGCATACGCCCACGATGAAAACCGCGGCCGGGCCCGCTTCCCGCTGATTGACGGCGAGCGCAGCGGTATGCATTACGGTCAGCGTGCGTTTGCCCTGTGCATTGGCCCGCGCTCCGAATTTAACTGGCTCAACGATCTCGTCCGCCGTCATACGGACTGGACGCTGGTTGCGCTCATGAACAAGTACATCCTGGAATGGGAGCGCGACCCGGACCTGGCCGGTCCCAATCTTTTCATCACCCGGGACCGGCTCGAAGAACTGCGGCAGGCCTACCGCAGCGGCACAGGTGCCGAAGCCGAAATTTTTGCCGAGGAATTGGAAGGCTTCAAAGCGATTCGGGATGAGCGGGATGCCCTCCGGGAAGTCCTCAGCACGCTGAACGACATCCGCCGCGACAACAGCCGGCCCCAGGAGGAACGGAACCGGGCCAATGACGAACACCGTGAGCGGAACCAGGAGCTTCGCAGCCTTGAAGCCAAACTGGACAGCCCGGACATGCACATTCTGCAACTCATCACCGATCCGGAGTTCAGCCGGCATGTGGATCCCCAAAATGCGCATCTATGGCTTGAGCGCCGGTATCAGGATGATTTTCTCAATCCCACCCAGCGCGCCACCCGCAATGTCAAACAGTTCGCAGAGGCGGATCTCTTTGCCGGCGGCAATCCGGTGGGCGGCCCGCTACACGCGGCACTGGGGTACATTAAAACCGATCTCGACGCCTGGCCGGGCTGGCTGCAGGGCTGGTCTCCGGGAAATCCCAACTTCCATACCGACAAATACATGGGCGCCATCTACATTGCCGCCGCCATGCGCGACCACCCCCACAGCGCCGAGTGGCTGCAGTACGGCTGGGCCAATTTTCAGGAGGACCTGCAGAAAGTCCTGTTTGAACCCGACGGCGTCGGCTATGAATGTCCAGGGTACGCGGGCTACGCGCTCAAACTCCAGCTTGATCTGGCCCGGATTTTCACCAATGTCGGCTTCGGAAATCCTGTAACCGAAAATCCGCTCTTTAAGGGCTCCGGCATTTGGCACCGCAAGCTCATCACTCCCTATAATGAGCGCCTGCAACGCCGTCATACCGCCCCGATTGGCGACACCCACCGATGGGATTCCGGTCTCGGCCATGGCTTCGGCATGCTCGCAACGTTCTACACCGAAGCAGACCCCGAATTCGCCTCCGAAATGATGGGCGCATGGAAGCTCCTGACCGACAACGGACTTCGTATCCGTAATCCACTGCGTACGCAGCTGATCGATGCCGATCCGTCCATTCCGGCCATGGACCCCATGGACATGGACTGGAGCAGCGACACCTTTCATGGATTCGGAGCCATCTTCCGCAATAATTTCGGTACCGAACGCGAAAGCTTCCTCACCCTGAAAGCCGGTCCCACCCGCGGACATTACCACAACGATGAGCTGGCCTATCATTTCTACTCCCACGGACAGCCTATCAGCCTGGATTACAATTGCAGTTACACCCCCCGTGGCGATCATGCGGCGTTGCACAACTCCATGACCTTTGGCCGTGAAGGCACCGTTCTGCATAACGCCCGCGATGAACGGGTGCCGGCTATGGAGCAGATTTTCACCACCGCCCACGAACTCGCTTTCGCCACCCGGCCGGAAATGGATGTGTTTGTCGCGGAACGGAAATCCTCCCA
>PXDP01000354.1 GCA_003565035.1 PVC group bacterium
ACAAGGGGTTATACGAAAATTTACCCCTCGCTGAGGATTACCCGCCACAACTTGGTTTCTTTCTTGGCTATCGAAGGAGCCAGACTTTCGTATTCGTAATCGTTTTCGTAATCGTAATCGGATTTTCCGGGTGATTTTTCGATTACGAGTACGATTAGGATTATGATTACGATGGAGTAGAACTTTTTTTAAATTTTCTTAAACTCTTCATAGGTAGGGTATTAAGCTCAATCACTTTTCGGCCCTGGGTTTTAAAACGAAACCGCCGCCGAGAGGGTGACGAGGCGCGGGTGCCCGAGCGTGGTGAGGTCGTCGCCGATACTGCCGTCGGCATAGCGGCGGTCGAGGAGGTTTTCAATGCCTGCCCGCAGGGTAAGGTTTTCGCTGAGGTGATGCCGGTAGAGCAGATCGAGGACGTAAAAGCCGCTGAGGCGACGGGTGTTGGTGTCGTTTTCGTAGCGGGCACTTTCGTGGCGGAGCTGGACGGTGGTGCTTGCGCTGTCAGAAAGGTCCAGCCGGATACCGGTGGTGCCCTGACTGCGGGGAACCTGTGCGATGCGCTTGCCGCCGAGGTCGGGCTGCCGGTCGGCCCGACGGATTTCTGTATCCAGGAGGGCCTGCCGGGTAAAGAATTCCAGGGGTGCGGCCGGACGGTAGCGGCCTTCCCACTCAATTCCCCGGACGCGGGTGCGGTCAAGATTCTGACGCTGCCGGTCGGCACCGCCAAGGGGATTGGGTCCGAGGGTCACGTTGGCGATGGCGTCTTCGATGTCATTCCAGAAAAAGGTCAGATCGGAGGACAGGGTGTCTGTGGGTGTCCAGGTCCAGCCGAGCTCCGCGCCGGTGAGTTGTTCCGGATCAAGGTTTTCATTGGCGAGCGTTCGGTCCGAGCCCACCTGAAAAGGACGGTAGAGTTCGTTGAGCGTGGGGGCGCGGAAGCCCTGATAGACCGAGGCCCGCAGCCGGTTGGTGTCGTTGAGGGCGGTGACTGCGCCGAGGCGGGGACTGAAGAGCAGTTCGGTGCGGTTGTCAAACGCAGTGCGGCTGCCGGTTTCGGGGCGGTCGAAGGGGCCGGTGGCCAGAAAGCCGTCACGGTTTTGCCAGATGTCCGCGCGGAGTCCGGCACTCAGGGTGGTGGCCGGACTGATGGGCGACTGGTTTTCGGCAAACAGCCCGGCGAAGATCTGTTCGCCTCCGGCGGTTCGCCGCAGGTTGGGAATGACGACCCGCTCCCGGGTTTCTCCCTCCACCCGGCGGAGATCCGTGCCCAGCGTGGCGAGCTGGTCCCGGCCCCAGGGCCGTTCGTGGGTGAGGCCGGTGCCAAGGGCGGTGGAGGGAACCCGGTACTGATCCAGAACCAGCCGTTCGGAATTGCGGTCGGCAGCGACGCTGGAAAAGGTGCTGGCATAGACGGAGCGCTCGGCAAATCCGGTCCAGGTGGTCACCCCATTCGGAGAGGGCGTCATGTCATAGCGGTGCTGCCAGCGCCAGGATTCGGTGTTGTTTGCAGTGAGCGGGGTGCCGTTGTTGCGCCGCTCATTAAAATAGGCGAGGCGTCCCCGGAAGAAGGCGCCTTGCGGGGAGGTGTGTTCGAGGGTGGCGGCGAGCGTTTCATGACGGCTGTCGACCGGCTTGTCCACCGCGCCGCGCTGATCTTCGCGGATGCGGATGTAGCCTTCGGTTTGAAAGGCGCGTCCTTCCACGGATGCGGCCCAGTTGCCTTGTCGGGCCCGGGTGCGGATCCGGGTTTCCAGGATGCCCCGGTTTCCGGCCAAAACAGAAACCTTCCCGCCGCTGCGGTCGATGGGCGCGGGGAGAACCTGCACCACGCCGCTGAGCGCGGTGTTGCCCCAGGCGGTGCTGCCGCCCCCCCGCACCACCTCGATCTGCTCGGCTGCGCGAAGGTCGATTTTGCTCCAGGCCACCCAGCCGCCGAAGGCGTCGTTGAGGGGTGCGCCGTCGTAGAGGACCAGGCCCCGGCTGGTGCCGGAGGGGCCGATGCCGCGGAGGGTGAATCCCTGGGCGGTGGGATTTGCGGCCAGACTGCTGGTTCTTCGAAAGAGACTGAAACCGGGAACCTGGCGCAGGAAATCATCCGCAGTGATTGCGGGGGAGTTTTGGATGTCCTGTGCGTCGAGGAGGGTAAGGCCGACGGGAACTTCTTCGGGTGTGAGGGCACGCCGGCTGGCGGTGACGGTCAGCGGGGGGAGGGGCTGGACCCCGTCGGGGGATTCCGCCCGGAGAGCCCAGGACACCAGGCAAAGGCTCAGGGCCGTCCGGCCGGAAAAGGAACGTAAAGTCATGTTCCGGATTATCGGGCAGGGGTTAAACGGTAGAGACCGCCATCGGCTTCATCGGTGAGGAGATAGATGACTCCGCTGGGGGCGGTGCGCACATCCCGGATGCGGCCGATATCCCGGAGAAGGATGTGTTCGGCATGGGCCAGGTAGGGACCTTCAATGGTGATATCGCGTTGGCCGGCTCTGAACTTGTACCGGGGGCCGTGCCCGGTCAACAGGCGCTGTACCTGACGACTGGCCAGACCGCCGGCGAGGAGATTTCCCTCCCAGTTCGGAAAGGTGTCCGCATCGGCAAAGGCCAGTCCGGAGGGGGCCAGGGTGGGCAGAAACTCGAACACCGGCGGGATGGCCTCGAAGCCCACGCGCGTTTCGGCCACAGGGGATTCATCGCGGTACTCAAGGCTGGGCGTGGCGGTGGGCCAGCCGTAGTTGCCTCCGGCGTCGATGCGGTCCAGTCGGTCACCGCCCCGGGCTCCGTGATCGGTGACCCAGACCTCTCCGGTGACCGGATGCAGGGCAATGCCCTGGATGTTGCGGTGACCATAGGAGAAAATTTCCGGATGATACCGGTCATTGCCGATGAAAGGGTTGTCTTCCGGGACGGAACCGTCATCCCGCAGGCGGAGGACGGTGCCTGCGTGGTCGAGGGTGTCCTGAGCGCGGGGTGGTTCGGCGCCGCGGTCTCCGAGGGTCATGAGCAGGGTGTGTTCATCGGTGAAAAGGATGCGGGAGCCGTAATGGCGGCCGGGTCGTGACATGCGGTCCTGGGTGAAAAGCTGCTCCAGATCCACCAGTTGGGTGCCGTCGAGGCGGGCGCGGATGAGGGTGGTGGCGGTGCCCTGCCGGTCCCCCCGGGAGTAGGTCATGTAGATCCAGCCGTTTTCCGCATGGTTTGGGTGAAGAACGAGGTCGAGAAGGCCTCCCTGATTGGTGGCGAACAGATCCTCCGGCAGGCCGCTGATTTCGTGCCGCTCTCCGTCTTCGTCTATGAAGAGCAACCGGCCCCCTCGTTCGGTGATGAGGTACTGGTTTTCGCCGGGAAAGGCAACCGCCCAAGGGCGGTTAAGGCCGCCAATACGGCGTGTCAGATTGATTCGCTCGTATTCGGTGCGTCGGTTCTGGAAAAGACTGTGGTCTTCAAATTGCGCACTCACATAGGATATGGTCGCCAATGCGAGAAGAGAGAGTACCTTGATTTTCATATAACTCCTGTGTGGGTTGAGATTAACTATCCTTATTAGATATAGTAAGGCTTTTTGCCTATATGTTGAGTATTTTTTTATTTTTTGTTCGGAGCGTTCCGGGTTTATGGAACGGACGATTCTTTTGGGGTTTATACTGGGATTGATCATGTTTGTGCGGTATGGGATGTCTTTTGAACGAAAGAAAACATGTGTTGATCCGCACAGCGCACGAGAGTGGCGTGTGTGCAGAGTATCCCGGGAGAATAATGAATATATCCGTTTTAGAGACAGGTGCTTCGCCGGCACGGGCCCGGAACACAGAAGCGATTCAGGCCGCAGTGGACCGGGTTCATGCCTCAGGAGGGGGGCGCGTGGTGGTCCCTGCTGGCGTGTACTGCACGGGAACGGTCTGGTTGCGTTCGGGGGTTACGCTTGTGTTGGAAAAAGGGGCGGTGTTGCGCTCCGGGACCGAGCTGGAGGATTTGCCGGTTTTTTTTCCAGAGGACGTGATCTCCCGGCGGCGATTTGACCGCCGTGTGATCGGAGCACTGGATGCGGAGAATGTCGGGCTGGTTGGCGAAGGGGAAATCGATGGAGCTCACGGGTTGCGGAAATATTTGCCCCGTGGGGAGGTTCAGCCCCTGGGCGTGCAGTTTATCCGTTGCCGCGGGGTGCATGTGAAGGGGATTATGCTGCGGAACTCTGGGAGCTGGATGCAGCAATATCTTCATAGCGAGGAGGTGAGAATTGAGAACCTCCGGGTTTGGAATCACGGGAACGGCACCAATGACGGGCTGGATCTGGATGGATGCCGCCACGTTCAGGTAAGAGGATGTGTGATCGACAGTCATGATGATGCTCTGGTGTTTAAAAGCACGGGACTGAGAATGTGCGAGGACATTCTGGTGGAGGATTGTGATCTGCGTTCGAATTGTCATGGAATCAAATTCGGCACCGAATCGGTGGGCGGGTTTGAGCGGATCACCGTTCGCAACTGCCGGGTCGGCCGGTCCGCGCATGTGCTGCAACTGGATCTGGTGGACGGTCCGCGTCCACCCATCACCGGCTGCGCACTGGAATGTACGGACGGGGGAGTGATGCGGGATATCGTGCTGGAGGATCTGCAGGTGGAGGACTGCCTGACCCCCCTTTTCATCAAGCTGGGCAACCGTCATGAACGGCGGGTGCCGGGGGAGGTTTTTGCCGGGGCGGGGGAAATTTCCGGAGTGCGGATTGAACGGATGCGGGCGGAGCTCAGCGGTCCGATCACCAGTTCAATCACCGGATATCCCGGGCATCCGGTTCTGGATGTGCTGTTGCGGGATCTCGTGTTCCGCACCCGGGGCGGGGCCGCTTCGGATCAGGTGATGAATTCCGTGCCGGAAAACAGCGATGGCTATCCGGAAGTGAACATGTTTGAAAAGGCCTCCGATCCCGCGAACGGTAAACATCTCCCAGCCTGGGGACTTTACATGCGGCATGTGGAGGGTGCGCGGCTGGAGGGGGTGCGCGGAGAACTCATCGCGGAGGATCCCCGGCCGTTTCTGGTCCAGGAGCACTGCCGGGACGTGAAGGTGTTTTAAAAAGAAACCGTGGCGACGTAGAGGAGTTCTGCAGAATTCCAACCGATCCACTATAGGTCCTGCAGAACACGAAACAACGAAATACCATGGGTTTATGAAGAAAAATAAGCACTATAGGCGGTAGGAAAATGACCCATTTTAGGTAAATAACACAATATGTTGTGGTTTCTGTTGACATGTGCCGCGGGTTGGGTTTTATTAGAGATCTGTTTTTATTTCCTCTCCGGTCATTGTTTTTGACACTGGATGCGCCGAGAGGCGGAGGGAGTAAAACACGATGACTGCAACAACCCTTTGAACCAGAACTTTTTGAGGAGAATCCCCCCTATGGCCAACGACGTGAATTTTACAGTGGGCGCCCGGACCTTTGTGTTGGACCGTGAGAAGGCTGAACAGGCCTTTGCAGATAAGAAAGTGATCAACGGGCGCGAGTCTGTTTTCTTTAACCTGCTTCCGCTGAAATACGTCTGGGCCTATGAGCTGTACCGGACGATGAAGGCGAACCACTGGGAGCCCGAAGACATTCCGATGCAGAAGGACATTGAGCAGTGGCAGAGCGAGAATGATCTGAGCGATGTGGAGCGGTGGATTATCCGCATGGGGATCGGGTATTTCAGCGCGGCGGAGGGCATTGTGGGGGACAATATTCTGCACGTGATCCGCGAGCGGGTTACGGCTCCGGAGCTGAAGCTGGTGCTGGGCCGTCATGCGCACGAGGAGAATATCCATGCGGACAGTCTGTTGTACATGATCAGCTCGCTGGGGATCAATCCGCACGAATGCGAGGCGATGTTTGAGGATGTGCCGACGATCACCCGCAAAAACGAGTTTGTGATGAAAGTGTCGCGGGCGTTGCGCAAGGATCTGGATCTGACGGTTCCGGAAAACAAGCAGCTCTTCGCCAAGAATATGTTTATGTTCGGTCAGTGCATGGAAGGCACCCAGTTTTACGGTCTGTTTGGAATGATTCTGGCGCTGTACCGTCAGAACAAGTTCCCGGGGATCGGTCAGATGTTCCGGTATACGCTGCGCGATGAATCCAATCATATTGAGCTGCTCCGCAGTCTGCTGATGGCCATGAAGGATGAGAACCCGGAGATTTGGACGACCGAATTCAAGGAGGAGCTGCGCGGACTGATGGCGGAGGCGAAGGAGCTGGAGAAAAACTTCATTGCCGACTGTCTGCCGGTGAACGCGGTGGGGCTGAGCGTGGATGAGTTCTCGCAGTACATCGATTACATCGCCGACCGGCGGCTGGAGGGCTGCGGGCTGGCGCCGCTGAATCCCGGGGTGTCCAATCCCTTCCCCTGGCTGGCGGAGATGATGGACATCAAGAAGGAGCAGAACTTCTTCGAGGGCCGGGTGACCGAATACCAGAAAGCCTCGGCGCTGTCGTCGGTGGACGATGACGAACTGTAAACCATTTTAACGCATTCATAAAGGAAGAGAACATGATCAGCAGCACAACCTACGAAGAAGATCAGCGCCTGAAACAGGTGGCATCACGCAAAGGCACCCCCCGTTTTGACTGGGCGGAGGTGGTGGCGGACCATCCGCGTCATGATTTAAAACTTGGCGGCGAAGGGCTGGAGAAAGATTTCTCTCCGGCGGACGTGGCCGAAATCGTCGGCGAGGCGCTGACCACGCTGCTGATGTCCCGGGAACGGGAGGAGGAGATCTACAGCGAGGAGAACCGTCAGTTGGTTGCGGATATTTCCCTGGGGGTTTCGGAGGTGCTGCACGCCCTGGCCGGCAAGCGGGAGCAGAAGCGGGTGAGCCGTCAGGAATTGCATTTGGCGATTGAAAAGGCGCTGATCCGTCATGAAGCCTTTGACATTGCGCGGAGTCTGGTGACCAACCGGGCCCGGGAAAAAGCCCCCGTGTCCTCCGGCGCGGCGGTGACCACGGAATTGCTGCGCCGCAACGGGCAGGTGGTGCCCTGGAATGCCAACAAGATTGAAATCGCGGTGCGCAAGGCTTTCCTGGCTCTGCATCTGGATTCGGAGCCGGCGGTGGTCGTGACCCGGGCAGTGACCGACCGGGTGCGCGAGGCCCGGCTGTCGATCATTCACATCGAGGACCTTCAGGATATCGTGCAGGAAGAGCTGATGAAAGCCGGTCATTTCAAAGCGGCCGAGGCCTACATCCTTTACCGTTCGCGCCGCGCGGATCAGCGGGAGCTGGAAAAACCGGCGGAGTCGGTCGAAACTCAGGAAGTGCTGGTTTCGGTGCAGCGGAAAGACGGGACCTCCTATCTCTGGAACGGGGCGGACCTTAAAGCGCGCATTCAGTACGCCTGTATCGGCCTGGATTTGAATATGACCCCCGACGAAATTAATCTGGAGCTGCGCCGCTCGGTGTTTGATGAACTGTCGGAGGCGGATTTGAAGAAAACCATTCTGCTTAATGCCAAAGCGCTGATCGAACGGGATGCGGATTCCGCGAAATTCGCGGGCCGCATGTTGCTGACCTATCTGTACGAGGAGGTGCTGAACTGGGATATTCTGAAGGATGGTGTGGGCCAACTGCGCGACGCGCACCGGCGCGGGTTCCGTTCGTATCTGGAACGGGCGGTTGAGCTGGACCGTCTCTCCCCGAAACTGCTGGAGTTTGATACGGACCGTCTTGCGGACGCGCTGGATCCGAGCGCGGATCTTGGCTTTGACTATCTGGGCATTCAGACCCTGTACGACCGCTATCTGATTGTGGACAAGAGCGGCCCCACCCGGCGTCTCGAAACCCCTCAGTTTTTCTGGATGCGGGTGGCTATGGGCTTGTTTTTGGAAGAGCCGGAAGACCGGGAAGGCTGGGTTGTGCGGCTCTATACGCTCTACAAAAACCGCCGTTTCTGCAGCAGCACCCCGACGCTGTTCAACGCGGGAACGCTGCACAGTCAGTTGTCCTCCTGTTACTTGTACAAAGTGGACGACAGCATTGAGAGCATCATGGTGCGCGGCATTGCCGAAAACGCGTTCTTGTCCAAATGGGCCGGCGGTCTGGGCGGGTCCTGGACCTCGGTGCGCGGCACCGGCGGCTACATTAAAGGCACCAACGGCGAAAGCCAGGGGGTGATTCCGTTCCTGAAGCTGCACAACGACCAGTTGGTTGCGGTGAATCAGGGCGGCAAGCGGCGCGGGTCCGGCTGCGCGTATCTGGAAACCTGGCACAATGATATTCTGGACTTCCTGGAGCTGCGGAAAAACACCGGGGACGAGCGTCGCCGCACCCACGATATGAACACCGCGAACTGGATTCCGGATCTGTTCATGAAGCGCATGGAGGCCCGTCAGGACTGGACCCTGTTCCGGGCCAATCAGACCCCCGATCTGCACGACCTGTACGGCCGCGCGTTTGAGGAGCGCTACACTCACTACGAGAACCAGGCGGAGGCCGGTAAAATTTACGGGAAGAAAATTCCGGCGATTGATTTGTGGAAATCGATGCTGAAGATGCTCTTTGAAACCGGACATCCCTGGATTACCTTCAAAGATCCCTGCAATGTGCGCAGTCCTCAGGATCACTGCGGGGTGATTCACAGCTCGAATCTCTGCACGGAAATCACGCTGAACACCGGCAAAGATGAGACGGCGGTCTGCAACCTGGGCTCGGTGGTGCTCGATCAGCATCTGAAGGCGGACGGCAGTCTGGATCACGACAAACTGCGCGACACCATCCGGGTGGCGGTGCGGGCGCTGGACAACGTCATTGATATCAACTTCTATCCGACCGAAGCGGCGCGGACCTCCAACCTGCGCCACCGTCCGATCGGCATGGGCGTGATGGGCCTGGCCAATGCGCTCTACGCCCGGAACGTGAGTTTCGCGTCGGAGGAGGCGGTGGCCTTTAACGATGAGTTTATGGAGGCGATTGCGTACTATGCGTACGAGGCCTCCAGTGATCTGGCCAAGGAGCGCGGAACCTACAGCACCTACACCGGCTCCAAATGGGACCGGGGCCTGCTGCCCCAGGATACCCTGGCTCTGCTTGAAACCGAGCGCGGTGAACCGCTGGACATTCCGCACGGCGGAAAGATGGACTGGAAGCCGCTGCGGGAAAAAATTGCCAAACAGGGCATGCGCAACAGCAACGTGCTGGCGATTGCCCCCACGGCCACGATCAGCAACATCATGGGCACCACGCCCTGCATTGAGCCGGTTTACAAGAATCTGTTTGTGAAGAGCAATCTGTCCGGGGACTTCATCGTGCTGAATGCCGATCTGGTGCGCGACTTGAAGGACCGCGGTTTGTGGACGCAGGAAATGCGCGACAACATGAAGTATTTCGACGGAGAGCTGGGGGATATTCCAGACATTCCTGAGGATCTGAAGCGCAAATACGCCACCGCTTTCGGGATCAGCTTTGAATACATCATCGGTGCGGCCGCCCGACGGCAGAAATGGATTGACCAGTCCCAGTCGGTGAACCTCTTCCTGGGCTCGCCGGATCTGAAAACGCTTAGTCATATGTACCGGGCCGCCTGGCGACAGGGGCTGAAAACGACCTATTACCTGCGCACCCTGGGTGCCTCGAACATTGAAAAGGCCACCGTGGGCGTAAAAAAACAGCCCGCCGTGGTCTCCGGGGATGGACAATCCGATAAACCTGTCTACACCGAAGCGCAAAAGATGGCCTGCAGCCTCGATGCCATGTTGAACGGCGGCGAGTGCGAGGCCTGTCAGTAACGGAAGGGGGGCATCGGAGGGGCGAATTTATTCGCCCACCCTGTTCCTTTTTCGATTCCCTTAAATGTAACCACGGATGGACACGGATGGACACCGATGCCTTTCCGCCGCAGACGGAGATAAGGGGTGTGGGGAAATGAACCACGGATAACTTCGCCGGACTACGGATGAAGAAGAAAAACCCGCGAATAGCAAAGCCGTCCCGCGAATGTGCAGGGGGAAGAGGGTGATGCACGAAGGCGGAGAGGCTCCGGAAAGAAAACCACTGAAGGCACTGAAGACACTGATGCTGTGGGGCAGAGGCTGTGGGGTAGATCGGGTTTTGCACAGATGGAAACGAAGGGCAGGAAGGGGGCGTGGAGGCTCCGGAAAGAAAACCACTGAAGGCACTGAAGACACTGATACTGTGGGGCAGGATGCTGTGGGGCAGAGCTGGGTTTTGAACAGAAGGAAACGAAGGAAAGGAAGGGGGTGGGGGGCAACGGAAACAAAATCCCTGAGGGCTCTGATTTCACTGAAGGCTTGGAGGCAAGGGGGGGGGCGGAGGGGGGCGGAGGGGCGAATTTATTCCCCCACCCTGTTCCTTTTTCGATTCACTTGGATAAGGTGGAGCCGCTTGGTGTTCTTTGTTTGCTTTTGGTGCGTCAGGCCAAGCCTGGCATTTCTCACAAACTGAAAGGTGTTTGTCATGATAAAGTAGTACCCAATCATGTAGCCTACCGGCGGCGAAAGGAGTAATCCCCAAGCCGAAGCCCGGAATGGCGAACGCGCGAGCCGCAACAACCGTGAACTCGATTCGGCCTCGTTAAACTAATCGGGAGTGGCCAACCTGCCAGAAGGAGGTGAAGCCTGCCATTGTCGGTGAAGAGGTACCAACATGCAGCCGACGGACTCCCCGGGGTGATTGGAGGTGGCGCGCGCGGAAAGAAATGACAGGAACCTGAGAGACCCGTCCGGTCGTGTGACCGGGCGGGAGTCGGATGATCCCATAGTAGCTGTGAAGGGCCTAACCCGCCTGGAGCGAAGGGGATCTGCTGTGAACATGTAACCAAGGAAATGAAATGCAACCGCTTGACCACGAAGTCTACTACGGAATATTGGACAGGAGCTTTCTGGACCGCGACCCGGTTCAGATGGAACTGCTGCCCGATAAACTGCATGCATTGAGATGGAAGCTTAATCAGAAAGCGAAGAACGAACCCAAGTTCCGCTTCTACGCGCTCTATGACCGGATTTACCGGATGGATGTGCTCGAAGCGGCTTGGAAACACGTTGGCAAACCGAACAAGGCCCCCGGAATCGACGGGGTGAGAGCCGAGGACCTGCTGGACACTCCCGGAGGCGTGGAAGCGTTTCTGGAGGAAATCCATCAGGAGCTTCGGGACAAAACATACCGTCCAAGCCCGGTAAAACGGGTCTGGATACCGAAAGCCGACGGAAAGAAACGGCCATTGGGCATCCCCACGTTGAAAGACCGGGTGGTGCAGATGGCTGTGGTGCTCATCCTTGAACCTATATTCGAGGCGGATTTTCTGGACTGTTCCCACGGGTTCCGTCCCGAGCGCAAGGCGCACGATGCGCTGGCGTCCATCCGCGAGAACCTCGGAGAAGGGCGAAAGGAAATCTATGACGCGGACCTGAAAGGCTGCTTCGACACCATACCGCACGACAAATTGATTGCGTGCGTGCGGTGCAGGGTGGTTGACGGGAATGTGTTGAGGCTCATCAAGGGCTGGCTGAAAGCCCCGGTCATCGAAATGGATGAACGGGGAAAATCGAAACCGCCCAAGAAAAACGACATGGGAACGCCGCAGGGAGGAGTGATCTCTCCCCTGCTGGCAAACGTCTACCTGCACTGGATCGACAAACGGTTCCACGAGAAGGGAGGTCCCTTTCATTGGGCAAACGCGCGACTGGTCCGCTATGCGGATGATTTCGTGGTCATGGCCCGGTGGCAAGGCCCCCGGATCGAAGAATGGATCTGTAAAACGATCGAGGAATGGATGGGGCTGACGATCAACCGGGAAAAAACCAAAGTGGTGAGAACCGATGAGGGGGAGGCACTGGACTTTCTGGGATATACGTTCCGATACGAGCGAGACTTGTACGGGCGGCCCAAGAAGTACCTAAACGTTCAACCCTCGAAGAAATCACTCAAGACCGCCCGGCAGTCCCTGCGCGAGTTGACAAGCCACCGAAAGTGCTTCAAACCCACTCCCGCCGTGGTGGAGGACGTGAACCGTTTTCTACGCGGATGGTCGGAGTACTTCAAATACGGGTATCCCCGCAAAGCCTATCGGGACTTGAACTACTACGCGGGGGGCCGACTGGTCACTCACTTGAACCGGAGAAGTCAGCGGAAATACAACAAGCCCAAAGATAAGAGCCACTACGAACACCTGATCGACTTGGGGCTCCTTCGCCTATGAGGATCGTTCACAGGAGAGCCGGATGCGGGAAAACCGCACGTCCGGTTCGACGAGGGGGAGGGCAAGTTGGCGTAACAGCCGCTTGTTCCTCTCTACTCTACTAAAAAAAAACGACGGAGATGCACAGGGTTTTTGAACAGAAGCGAAGTTTAAATCACCTGGCAAGATAAACCATGGCGGTTCTATATCCGGAAGCCGGATACGCTTTGGGAACAGCCGATCGCTGAT
>PXDP01000122.1 GCA_003565035.1 PVC group bacterium
CTTTCCCAAACTCGCGGCGGGCGTGGTGCCCTTCCCAGGCGCGGTTGAGGCGGTCCGCACCTCGGCGGAACGCGGGCCGGTGGCACTTTGCACCGGTGCGCTGCGCTCAGATGTGGAGCCTTTGTTGCAGAACTTCGGCCTGCTCGACGTATTCGCTGCTATCGTGACCGCCGAAGATGTCCCGCACAGCAAACCCGATCCCGCCTGCTACCGGCTGGCGGTGGAGGCCCTGGGAATACCAGCGGCAAACTGCCTCGCAGTGGAGGACACCCCTTATGGCCTCCAGGCCGCCCGCGGCGCGGGATGTCAGACCCTCGGTGTGGCCCAGACGCATTCGCGCGAAGCACTTGAGCCCTTCGCGGACCGGGTGATTTCCGCCATGACCGACTTTTAAGTGCTTTCCGATCACGCATGGGCGTTTTCTGGATACGCTTTACTTTTGCCGGGACGGGTTTATGTCTTCCGGATGAAGTTTTTTCAGTATTTCTGTGTCCTGCTCCCTCTTTTTTTCTGGTCGGCTTGCGAGATGCCATCCGGGGAATCCGGGGCTAGGGAGGCGGAGGCCGGGCTTGAGTCATTGACCGGTGCGCACACACGCGTGGTGTGGCTGCAGGATGCCTGGGAGCACGAGGATGTGTTCTCGGCGCGGGGACGAGTGCGGCTGATGGCGCTGGACAGCCGGGACGGCCGTGGCGAACAGGTGCGGATCGAGGGCCCGGCGCCGCTGCGCCGACCGCTGATCAGTCCCTGCGGTCAGTGGATTCTGTACAGCCGGAACGATGATGGCGGCGTCTGGGTGCTGGGCTGGGATTCGGAGGTTCCGTCCCGTCTGACTGACGGTGTCGCGTTGGCGGTGACTGCTGCGGAAGAGGGGTTTTGGATATATGTCGGCCGGGCGCCTGTGGATCCGGATGCGATGAATGTTTTTGCCGAGGTGGTTCGCGTGAACGCGATGAACGGACGCCGGGAGGAACCGGTATGGAAGGAGGCTCCGGTTGGACGTGACAATTTTCAGGTATCCCCAGACGGCCGCTGGGCGGGGGCCCTGTTCCCCTGGCCGACGGCCGGTCTTGCGGATCTGGAGACCGGCACCTGGCAGCAGACGGGCCGGGGGTGCTGGACGGGATTGGCCCCGCTGGAGGAACCGCTGATGTGGGTTCTCGACGGGCCCCACCGCAATTTGAATATGGTGCACGTTCTCTCGGGTGAGCGCTGGCAGGTTCCTGTCGCCAGAGATGAAACCTTCGGAGGGCATGAAATTTACCACCCCCGCTGGAGTTCGCACCCGCGCATTTTGACGGTCTCCGGACCATACAAAATCCGGAAAGGCGGCAATAACATTCGGGGCGGCGGTGACAGTGTGGAAATCCATGTGGGACGTTTCGCGGCCGACTGGCGCTCGGTCGAGGAATGGGTTCAAGTGACCGACAATGCGCACGCGAACTTTTTTCCGGATGTGTGGGTGGCCGGCAGCGGGGAGGTGACCGCAGGACCGCTGGCAGAGGCCGGTTCGGAGACGGAGGAACGCGACACCACGGTTTATACGGTTGAGGCGCGGCGTTTAGAGGTCACACCCACGCCATCTCTGGAGGACATCGCTCCCTACACGCAGGCGCTGGCCGCGCATCTGTATGAGGTTCTGGAAGGACCGGAATCACTGACAGGGGAGAAACTCCTGATTGCGCACTGGGTGATTCGGGAGGGGGAGACACTGGCAGACGCGCCCGGTCAGGCCGGGGGGATCGCGCAGCTGAGGATTCGGGAGTACGATGCGGTTCCGGAACTGGAAGGCGAGCGGCTGGTGATCGACGTCAGCAATCTGCTCCTGCCCCTCTACGTCGCAGAAGACTGATTCAGCGCATCATGCGGATGGGGGAGGGCATGGTTCCCGAGAAGACAATTGTTTTCATCCCGTTCACGCTGTGCTATGGAATCGGCACCCTATGCAAAAACTGACGCTCGCACAACTCGCCCATCTTCTCTTCCGCGCCTGCGACGACTTGCGCGGCAACATGGACGCCTCGGAGTACAAGGAGTATATCTTCGGGATGCTCTTCCTCAAGCGGATGTCGGACCGCTTCGACCAGGAGCGCGAACGGCTGGCGAAGGAGCTGCGGACCCGGGGCATGGACGAGGCGCTGATCGCCGCCCAATTGGAAAATCCCGACAAATACACCTTCTATGTTCCCCTTGAGGCGCGCTGGAGTCCCAAAGGCCCAGACGGCGCGCCGCTTACGCGCGAACGGAGCGTCAACGGACAGACCGTCCGCGAGGTTGTCGGGGTCGCCCATCAGAAAACCAACGTGGGGTCCTATTTGAACAAGGCCCTGGAGGCGCTGGAGGACGCCAACATTGACGCCCTGCAGGACGTGCTTAAACACATCAACTTCAACCGCAAGATCGGTCAGCGCACCCTCGACGACGACATTCTCGCCGATTTCGTGCAGAACTTCCAGAAAATCCCCCTGCGGGACGAGAATTTCGAATTTCCCGACCTGCTGGGGGCCGCCTATGAGTATCTGATCAAGTTTTTCGCCGACTCCGCCGGCAAGAAGGCGGGCGAATTCTACACCCCGTCCGAGGTTGTGCGCGTGCTCGTCGAGATCGCCGAACCCGCTTCGGGCATGAGCGTGTACGACCCCACCTGCGGCTCCGGCGGCATGCTCATCCAGACCCGCGATTACATTCGCGAATGCGGCGGCAACCCGCGCGACCTCTCCCTGGCCGGACAGGAAAGCATCGGCACCACCTGGTCCATCTGCAAGATGAACATGCTGCTGCACGACATCC
>PXDP01000248.1 GCA_003565035.1 PVC group bacterium
CTCCATCCGTAAGGGGCCCCCGGCATGATCGTCGGCTGTCCGGGTCTTGTCGTCCCCTTCAGGGCCTCCGGGCCTGGGTCAAAGAAAAACCCCGCAAACGCAGTGTTCGCGGGGGTTTTGAAGATGGTGGGCGATACAGGACTCGAACCTGTGACCTCTTGCGTGTGAATCCAAAAAACACACCTTTTGCAGGCCGGTATTTCTCAGAATATATGGTCTTAAAGTGCTTATATGCAATTATTTGCCTTTATTATGGCGGGCTGCTCTCCGTTGGGCGTTTTTGGGCATTTTCGGGCATCGAGTTACACAATCGTTACACAAACGTGAACCGGGCCGGCCGTGGGAGAGAGAAAGTGTCGCTATGTGGACCTCTTTTCTACACCTTTCTCCCTCTACCCACCAGCTAAAAAAACACGGGGACTCTGAATCCCCGTGTTTCCCGGTATCTCCCTACCGGGTGGGCTTGAGGGGGGCGACGATGAGGTAGATGACGACGATGGCCCCTGCGATCAGCAAGGGAACGGCCAGAGGAGCGAGGGCGGCGGCGGCTACGAGGCCGAGGAGGATGAACAGGGCCAGCACCAGCGGCACGATGGATTTGAGCAGGTGTTCTTTTTCCTGTTTCACTGATCACCTCCTTTGCCGAACAGTGCGCCGACCCAGGCGGCGAGCACAATGCCGACACCGATGACCGCGAGGCCACTGCCGACGGGACTGGTGTCCACGTGCACGCCTCCCCCGCCGTCGCAGGCGGCGAGAAGCAGGGCGAACACGGGGACGGTGAGGATAGACGGACGGAATTTCATGGATCTCCTGAGTGGGGGTTGATGTGTTCATATCAGTTGCGCCCGGCGAAAGTTTCGCACAGGACGTTGAGGCGTTGGGTGCGGGCCGGGAGCATCCCAAGGTTGCCCTTGAGGGTCTCGGTCATGGCGTTGTGGTAGCTCCAGAGGTTCCGGGGACGGAACTCGGGATGGCGGGGCTCCCGGTACTCCTTCAAAAGCTTGGGCACCATGGAGCCGCAGAGGATGTCCGCGTCCAGCGCTCGGATGGTCAGATCGTGGACGGCGAGCGAGGTCAGCTCCGTGTCCTTGAAGCGTTCGATGCGGCGGTCCTGTCGGTGCCAGTTGTTGCTGAGCTGGCTGACGGCATCGTGGACCAACCCGGGCAGGTCGCGGAGAATCCCGGTGGTGTGCTTGCGGGTAATCTGGATCTCGCCGTGGAAGCTGAGGTTGTCGCAGACCATCACTTGGGATCCAAGGACGAGCCCGGCAGGAAGCCGTTTGTCGTGGGAGTTTCTGAGTCCGAGAACCCAGCTATAATCCGCGTGATTGCTTCCGTTGGCAATCTGGAGCAGGCCGAAATACCGCATTCCGTCGTGGGTGACGGCGTGGGCCTGTTCGATCACCCGCATTCCGTAGCGGGGCAGCGTGCTTTCCACAAGGGTCAGCAGGTCGTGATGGGGGATCGGTTGCCACGTTGCGGTCCGCCGGGGCATGGTGACCCGAGGCAGTTCTTCGCGGGGGACCCGGTGGGCTCCGCAGTGGAGGAGGAGGTTGCATTTGTGCATATCGTTTTCCTTATGGGTTGAGAGGGTTGAACACAGAAAACCCGCCTCCCTGGGCGATGAGGCCGGGGGGTCGGGCGGTGATGGGTTTGGATTGGTTGAGGGGGGCTATTCGCGGGAGCGGGGCAGAAAGCGGTCGAGCTTCATCCACCCGGGAATCCGCTTGCCGACCATCGCCGCAGCCCAGGCGACACCCCGCGCGTACTCACGGGCGAAGTCCAGGTACGTGATGTCCCGGATCAGACGTTCGTCCGTTTCATCGTCGCGGGACACGAGGATCATGCCGTGTTGGAAGCGGGTGAAGTCGGCGTAGGGCAGCCTGTAGATCTGTTTCCGGCGACCGGGGAGATCCCAGAGGATACTGTCGGCTATCAACACGCCCTCCTCGTCCATGCCCGTCACGACCACCCAGTGGCAGCACCCGTACATCAGGGCCAGTGCCGGGTCGCCGTTGGTGAGATGGTCGTGCAGGCGGTCCAGGGTTCGCGGGGTGCTCCGTATAACGGTCTCGGTGTCGAAGCCGTCCCAGAAGAGCACCGCCAGCATATCGGGGGGAAGCGTGCCCGCAAAGAAGTTGTCGGGACCGCCCATCCACGCCTCGATCCTGGAGCGGGCCGGGAAATTGTAAGGCAGAATGTTGTCGGTTCCCAGATAGGTGCGCAGTTCGTAGTCTTCCGGGTCCATGCCGTAGTGAGCGTAAACGGCGGAGGCCGCACACAGTCCGCAGGTGTGGTCCTCATACTGGGTCTCGGGTTTGATCTTCAGCTTTACGGATTTCATCGGATACCTTGGGGTTCAGATGAGTATGGGGTCCGTCCGACACCCGCACAATCCCAAAATGGGGCCCGGGCGGTGTCGAACGGACTGTCAACCATGGTTGACACTTTAGGCGGCGAGACGGTTCCCGTTCCAGGCGCGGCAGCGGGAGCGGAACTCGCACCAGCGGCACTGCATCCCGGGGCTGGGATACCAGCCCTCCCTTTGGACACCGTCCACATACACTTCGGCCAAACGGGCGAGCCGGTTGATCTGGGTGCTGTTGACGTGCGGGAGCCGGTGCTGGATGATCTTGGGTGTCTTGGTTTTGACGAGGTACACCAATTCCCCCGGGTCCGGCAGTTCGCCAGTGGCATCCTGAATCAGGAGGTGATAGACGGTCATCTGCAACTGGTTAGCCCAGGCCTCCTCCTCCAAGTCGGGGGTCGCCCCCACGGTCTTGA
>PXDP01000416.1 GCA_003565035.1 PVC group bacterium
CCGCGCCAACAATCCCATCGAATTTGAACAGCGTTGGCAGACCCTCGCCGATGAAATCGAGACCTTCTGCGCCGGGCGAACCCCGGAATCCGCGCTGACCCCCGAACGCGCGGCGGTGATGAGCGAATCGTGAGGGAGTGGGCTTGCTGAATGAATAATCCCAGTCCTAATCATAATCGTAATCGTAATCGTAATCCTAATCGTAATCCTCATGGTCCCGGTTGGACAAAAACTTAATCAACCTTCCAGTGAAAGCTCATGAAAGGAAAACATATGAAAAACCATTTCGACCATGAGAATCTTGACGTGTATCAGGCCTCGATTGAATTCGTTTCCTGGGCGGAAATCTTGTTGGAAAAACTACCCAAGGGTCTTGCCGTTACAAACCAACTGGACCGGGCCTCCACGTCTATTCCTCTGAATCTTGCAGAAGGAAATGGAAAATATACCGAGGCAGACCGATGCAGATTTTTTGACATTGCACGAGGGTCCGCCCTTGAGTGCGCTGCATGTCTTGATGTGCTTGTCGCCAAAAAACGAATCGATTCCGCTGAGGAAGGGAAGGCGATCCTGGTTCGCATTGTTTCTATGCTTGTCGGACTCATTCGCAGCACGTCTGCGAGCCGCGTCTATGAACAGTCGGAAATATACGGGTCTTCTCAAGAAAACGTTTAACGGTCTGCACATGAGCTTTGAAGATGGCTCAAAGAAACGATTACGATTACGCGCACGATTACGAGTATGATTTTTGATGCTGGTTCTTTAAAATTTAACAAGATGAAACCGAGTTCATAATGAAGCAGATTCAGCCAAGACCCTTCCCCATCGCCAACCGCTGGGTTGTCCACAGTTACTACACCCTTTGCCCCTACGCGCCGGACGGCTCGGGCCGTATTCTGGCGGCGGGGGCGGACCTTGCCACCGGCGAGGCCGAGGTCCTGGTGCTTTCCCCGGAGGGGGAGGTCCTGGACCGTTTCGGCATGCAGCCGGTGATTCCCAGCTTCTGGCACACCGGCTTCTGGCAGAGCTGGTCGCAGGACTGCCGTTTTGTGTATTACCAGAGCGGCACCATGCTGCGTCCGGAGACGGTGCGGCGCGAGCTGGCCACCGGCCGGGAACTGCGGGTCTCCGGGGACATGGAGGGCTTTCCTCCCACCGGCAATTCCAGCATCTTTTTTCAGTTGGGCATGCTCTACGCCGCCGGCTACGGCGATGGCCTCTGGAAGCCGGAGCTGGCACCCACCCCCTTCATGGACCGGCGCCGTCACGGGATGTTCCGGATGGGCTTTCAGCCCCCCTCGGAATCGCTTTGCCTCTCCACAAAGGAGATCCTCGACCGGCATCCCGACCGGGGACGAATCCTCGCCGCGGAAAAAGAACTCCAGGCCCGGCTGGGGCCGGATGAAGGCCTGACTCTCATGCTCTACTGCGTGCGCTGGAATCGGCAGGGCACCCGTTTCCTGTTTTTCTTCGGGAACCACTGTGTGGTGAAGGAGCGGGGCGAACCGAAGCTCACCTATGTCTTCACCGCCGACCGCGGCCTGAAAGACATCCGGCTGGCGCTGGACCTCAGCTTTGACCGCCGCGGGGTGCACTGGGGCTGGCAGCCGGACGGGGAGACGCTGATCGGTTACGGTCCGCGCACCGACGGCCGGCCTGGCACCTGTCTGGCGGAAGTCCGCTGGGACGGCAGCGGCTACCGTATGCTCAGCGACCACGCCAGCGGCGGCCATCCTTCGGCAAGCCCGCGGGACGAGGACCTGCTCGTCACCGACGAGGGCGGCGCGGAGCATGGCAATGTGGTGTTCATTTCCCGCAAGAGCGGCGAGATTCTGGAGCGCGTGCCGCTGCCCAAATTCCTCGGGGAGCGCGAAGCGCCGGGCCGCAATCCGCTGCGGGTCTGTCACCACCCCGTTTTCAACCACAGCGGCGACCGCCTGCTCTGCAACAGTTTGCCGGGCCGCCACGCCACCCTTCAGGAGATCCGGCTATGAGTTTGGTATGGAATGTGATCAACCGCGGCGCCAACATGTTCGACGGCACGCGCGCCAGCCGTTTCACTGCCTGGGCGGGCCGCCGCCTGGCCCTGCGCCATGGCGACCGCATCGTGCTGCCGAAATCCACGCGGGTCCACCCCAACGCGCTGATCCCCCCCCGCAAGGGTCTGCTCCGCTTCGGCGAAAATTGTCAGGTATCCACCGGGGCCATTGTGCAGGGCAATGTTAGCTTCGGAGACTATTGCTCCGTCCAGACCGGCACCATCATCGTCGGCTACGGGACCCGGGAAAATCCCGAAGGACAGGTCACCATCGGCAACCATGTCCGCATTGCCTCCGCCGCGCAGATTCTCGCCGGCAACCACGACATTTCCGATCCGGAGACCCCCATTGGCGGCATCGTGGCCAAACCCATTGTCATCGAAGACAATGTCTGGGTCTGTGGCCGCGTCATCATCACCGCCGGCGTCACCGTCGGCCGCAACGCCATTCTCGCCGCTGGATCGGTCGTCACCAAAGATGTTCCGCCCTACGCTATTGTCGGCGGAGCCCCCGCAAAATTTATCCGCGACCGCCGGTCCGAATGAGAAGCGCCACCTCCCGCCGCGCCGCGTTGTTTTAAGAAACAGAATAATGGAGCCACGGATGGACACGGATGGACACAAATAGTGCTGAACAAAACGCAGGAATTTTGGCGGCGCGGCGGGTAGCCGCGCAGATCGAGGGCCCGGAGATGACCTTCCCCGCGGAGAAACGCCCCATGGCGGGACGCCATACG
>PXDP01000018.1 GCA_003565035.1 PVC group bacterium
AATACGAGGTGAGGTTCGTTCAGTAAGCGGCATTCTGCGGTTTTTCCGTCCAGCATGTCAAGCAAGACCCTGCAGGACTGTTGCCCCAGCCTGAACAGGTCCATATGCAGGGTGCTCAGCCCGGGCGTGGTATAGCGGGCGGAGGGAATATCGTCCATTCCCATCACCGAGATGTCCTCCGGCACACGCAGGCCCTGGTTGGTCAGGTAGCGGATCGCCCCGATCGCCATTCGGTCATTTCCGGCCATGATGGCGGTGACCTGCGGATGGCGGGAGACCAGCTTTTTGGCCGCCTCATAGCCCTCCTGCTCGCTCCAGTCCTTCACCCCGGTCCAGGGTAACTCGGTTTTTTCGACTCCCTTGGCCTCACAGCAGGCGAGAAATCTGTCCCGAAAATCAAGCCCGGTGAAGGTGTTGGTTCCGATAATCAGACCAATTGAGCGGTGACCCAGCTCCAGCAAATGGTTCGCCGCCAGCCAGCCTGCTTTTTTGTAATCCACGCTCAGAAAATTGAGGGAGCTCTCCGGAAAGTAGTGGTTCACTAGAATTAGAGGATAGGGTTGCTGCTCGAATTCAAGCAAAAAGCGGTCCTCCACGGTCGAGGCCACATACAGCATGCCGTCCGCCCGGCGGTTGTGGAGGAGATTCAGGTACTCTTTCTGCGCGATGAACGATTCCTGCGCGATATCCAGCAGGATTTTATAGCCCGCCGTGTTCGCTTCCTCGTAAATTCCGCTGATAATTTCCCCGAAATACACGTCCGAAAACACATGAGGCTGATTGGGAACAGTGACGCTCAAACAGCGGCTGCGTTTGGAAACCAGGCTCCGGGCCATCTCATTCGGACGGTAATTCAAGTCCGCCGCCACCTTCAATACGCGTTCACGGGTGGCGGTTTTGATTTTATCACTGCCATTCAATACCAGGGAGACTGTGCTGGGAGACACCCGGCACTCTCTGGCGATTTCCACAATAGTCACCCGTTTCGATTTCATAAAGTCAGTTAACATATTACCAATGGTTTGCCAGCAGATAAAGTGCCAATCCCCTTGAATTCGGGGCGGGTAAACGTTCAGTACGGAATAATCCCGCCGCCGAATGGAATAAACTCCCCCCCTGCGCGTCCAGTCTCCATGAAACGCAAACAGCTATTCTTCATAACAGTAGTCATTTTGCTGGTGGCTGCCATTGTTTTACTCCCGTTGCGGGAGTGGCTTGACGTGTTCACCGACAGGGTGGAGGGCTTGGGATGGGCGGGGATGGCGCTGTTTGTGTTGATGTATGCCCTTTCGGCCGTGTTTCTGATCCCGGCAAGTGTGCTCACCCTGGGCGCAGGGGCGGCGTTCGGACTGGTGCGGGGCATGATCGCGGTTTCCCTGGGCTCCACCCTGGGCGCGGCGCTCGCGTTTCAGGTGGGACGCCATCTGGCGCGGGACAACGTCCGGAATAAGTTTGCCGAAGGGGAGAAATTCAATGCCGTGGACCGGGCGGTGGCGGAAAGCGGCTGGAAAATTGTCGGCCTGCTGAGACTTTCCCCCGTGTTCCCTTACGTGGCCCTGAACTACCTGCTGGGACTCACCGGCGTGAAATTCTGGCCCTACGTCCTGGCCAGTTGGATCGGCATGCTGCCCGGAACCCTGCTCTACGTGTACGCGGGCTTCGCCGCCCGCACCGCCCTGGACGAGCCCGACACCCTGCAAATGATGTACACCCTGTTCGGTCTGGCCGTGACTCTGGCCGTGACCGTTTACGTGACCCGCCTGGCCCGCCGGGCGATGCAATCCGCAACTCCCGAACTGGAAACCCCGACCAAAGAGGCCACACCATGAAACGCTTACTTTTTCTAATCCTTTCCTGCTTTGCGTTACTCACACGCGCGGAAATGCCCGACGTTCCCGCGAATATCGACCACGCCCCCCTGGACCACTTGTTGCAGCACTACGTCGACGATAAAGGCATGGTGGACTACGCCGGCTGGAAAAACACGCCCGAAGATGTCGAAGCGCTCAAAACCTACCTCGCCCAATTCGCCCCGGAGCCGGAAACTCCTGCGGAGGGAGATGACCTGATCGCCTCCCTCATCAACGCCTACAATGCGTTCACCATTGAATTTATTCTCGACCATTATCCCGTGCAAAGCATCCGGCTGCTGGACGACCCCTTCGACGGAAACCGGCATCTCGTGGGCGGAAAGAAAATTTCCGTGGACGACATCGAGCACAACATCATGCGCCCGATCATCGGATGGAAAGCGCATTCGGTCGTCGTCTGCGCCGCGCGGAGCTGTCCGCCGCTGCTCGACCGCGCCTACACCGCCGACACCTGGAAGGAAAAAATGGAGGAGCGCCACCGCGTGTGGTTTGCCCGTGAGGATCTAAACAGCTTCGAACCCGACCACGGCTGGCGCAACACCGGACGCGCGAACATCTCCCGCATTTTCCGTTGGTACGAAGGCGACTACACCGGAGAAAACAGCATTAAAAATATCCTCGAACGTTTCGGTCCCTCCGCCTACAAAGACATGTTCGAAGCCGGTGAATACAGTATTCGATATAAATCCTACGACTGGGGGCTCAATGACCAGGGAACCACCGGCGAGGATTACCGGCATAACCCGCTGCGCGGGGTGTTCTAGAGGGTAGAGTTTAGAGGGTAGATTTTGGTCAAGTCCTGATTTAAAGTTGTCACTTTTTCTACACTAACTTTCTCACATTTTCAGCACGTTCTCACTCAAATGCCCCTCATTTTCACCAGCCACCGTTGGTCCAATGAC
>PXDP01000465.1 GCA_003565035.1 PVC group bacterium
AGGGTGTTCCGCCACTGATTGCCCAGATCGCTCGGCGTACCGGCAGGCAGTGGCACATCGTTCAGCGACAGGCTCGACCAGAAATTCAGCAGGTCAATTTCCTGTTCCCGGGGACTGTGCAGCCAGGTGATGAATTGGCGGAAACGATCATGACCCCTTTCCGCTTGACCTGTTTCCCGGGCACGAAGGAGGCGGCGGGAGTGGCCGGAATCGAGACTCACGAAACCCACCCGGGGGCCCGGTACCGTCGCTTCCGCGCAGAGCTGTATCCGGGCAGGGCGGAGGGGCGCGTATGCCGGGATAGGCACGGAACGGGGATGCAATGGACCCCAGGGGCACTCCGCGTCGGACAAGGCCCGCGGGGGTTGCCATTCACCTTCGGTCAGTTCGTGCGCGAGTACGCGGGTATCGAGTACTTCAGAAGGATTCTGGGCAAAACTGAACAGGCCGCTGTCGGGGTCCCAGGCCTGATGGACCAGACAGAGCCACTGTCCGGGAGTGGCAAAGAGGGTCTCGTCATCATTCAGGCCGCCCCACGCCACAAACCCGGGCCGGCCGTCGGGCATGCTCTGATACGAGGAGGTTCCATAATGGTTGACCTCCACGCGCAGCGTATTTTCCCCGGGCTGCAGAAAGGCGTCCAGCCACAGGGTGTCAAATTCCGGGTGGGAGGTGACAAAACGGGCGGGACCGTAGTGAACAAAGACCTCGTTGACAAACACACGGAAACGGGTGTCCGCAAACAGGTGGAGTGAACAGGGGCTGCTGCCGTCCCACGAAACGGTCTGTTTGAAACTGACAAAAGCGTTCCGTTTTTGCGGCGAAGAATGCGTCCAGATGTAAGATGCGTGCATAGGGGGAATCCGTAGAGGTATGTTGAATCGGTAGCACAAAAAAAGAGTAGAAGGAATTCAACGAAAGATGTAACCGTTGATTTATGAGTACAGTCTGGTTGAAAGATGTGGCGGAGAGCGCCAGCATCCCGTTATGTACCGCGAATGGAAATATTTTCAGGCTAACTTGAAATCATCCGTAAAAACTTATATTTTTGCTGACAGATTACGAAATTCGTAATATGGGAGCATAAATGCAAACTTTAACAGAGCATATCATGAAGTTGGCTCCCCCTGGCGGCTTGTTTAATGAGACGGTGATCGCCAATTTGTTTCCAAACAGCAGCACGGGCGCGAAGACGTTGCTGGTGCATCGGGCCAGTCAGGCCGGCGAGATCCAGCGCCTGAGACCGGGTTTGTTTGTTTTGGCCCCGCCTTACCGGAAGACGGAACCTCATCCGTTTGTCCTGGCCGCCAGCCTGCACGCGCCGTCGCATGTGAGCCTCGAATCCGCCTTGGCTTGGCGCGGGCTGATCCCCGAAGCGGTCTATCACGTCAGCAGTGTAACGGTGGAGCGCAGCCGGGAGTTCACAACTCCGCTGGGCGTATTCAGCTTCCTTCGCGTCCCGGCGCTGTCACCACGCGCAGGTGTCGAAACCCTGGAGGTTGCCCGGAATACCTGGGCCTTTATCGCCACCCCCCTTCGGGCGATTGCCGATCTGCTCTACCTCAACAAGAACATCAGTTGGAGGCAGGATGGACTCTCATACCTGACCGAATCGCTGCGCATCGAGAAGGAGGATCTGGACGCGCTCAGGTTTGACGTGTTGGATGAAATACTGGAAAGTCTGCGCAGTCGGCGGGTGTGCGCCTATCTCAAAGGACTGAAAGGAGCGGTCAGCCATGCTGGATAGAGTCTTAAGCGCGAAACTCCGCGAATACGGGCCGGAAAACGCAGTCGATCAGGACAATGTTCTGCAGGAGTTGATGCAGCACTATGTGCTGGCCAGTCTTTCGCGCGCTGGTCTGTTTACGGAGGCCATTTTTCACGGCGGCACCTGTCTTCGGATCGTCAACGGAATCAGCCGGTTTTCGGAGGATCTGGATTTCCTGCTGAAGCGGCCTGACCCGTCCTTCCGCTGGGAGGGCTACTTGGAGGCTGTTCGGAAGGACTGCGCCCGGGAAGGGATTGCCTTTGACGTGCAGGATAAATCCGAGGCCGCATCCGCAGTCCGCAAAGCCTTTTTAAAAACCGACTCTATCGGGAAACTGCTGACGCTGGACTTACCCTTCGAGCGCTACCACGCGCGCAAACTGCGCATCAAACTTGAAATCGACACCAACCCTCCCGCCGGCTCGTCCTTCAGCACCAGCTACATTACCTTTCCCGTGACCGTGCCCCTGACGACTCAGACCCTCGAATCAAGTTTTGCCCTCAAACTGCATGCTTTGCTCTGCCGCTCCTACGTCAAGGGGCGCGACTGGTTCGATTTCGTTTGGTATATCGCCCGCAGAATCCGGCCGGATCTGGCTTTATTAGAGCATGCGATTGATCAGCAGGGCCCCTGGGCAGGCCAACAGACGGTGGCAACATGGCCATGGCTGATGCAGCAGCTCCGGTCTGTGATTGGCAGGCTTGACTGGACGCTTGCGCGACAGGATGTCCAACGGTTCCTTCCGCTGCGCGAGCAGGAAGCCCTCCGTCTTTGGGATGCTGCATTCTTCCAGCACCATGTGGGCAAAATGGAGGAGATGGCGCAATAAAATCCAGCCGCATCTTCATGTAAAAGCTTACCTCTCACCAAAAAAGAGTTGAAGGAATTCAACGAAAGATGTAACCGTTGATCTATGAGTGCAGTCTGGTTGAAAGATGTGGCGAATGCCGCAGGAGTTTCGGTGTCCACCGCCTCTCATGCGGTGAATGGTACGGGCTCCATC
>PXDP01000255.1 GCA_003565035.1 PVC group bacterium
GGCGAATCGAGGAGATTCAGGGGATCGTGTCCGAGGAGGATTTCGATAAAATCCGGAATCCCGTTGCCGCTGCTGTCGTGCGGTCCCAGCGGGTCGAGCCCGTACGCCTGCCGCACAAAATCGGGCAGTCCGTCCCCGTTGGAATCGGTCTCCTGAAGTTCGGCGGGATCGATGACATAGTTGCGTTTCACGATGGGGCTGGAGAGTCCGGTCACGCTGTCGCGGACATACACGCTGATTTCGGTGTTGTAAGCCACCAGCACCTGATCCGGCAGCGGCGCCCAGCCGGAGCCGGCCCCGAAGCGGATCCAGGCATCGGCACGGCGGCTGTCGTATTCGACGGAAACCTCCAGCGTGCGGGCATAGGTGCCGCTGGCGGGAGTGACCCCAAGTGCGGGGCGGCGCACGGCGCGTTGACCGTCCACAAGGGCGATACTGAGGGCGGGACGGTATTGATTGGCAAGGGCGTAACCGGTGCCGCCGGGGGCGGGCGGCGCCTGGGTCTGGAGATTGCCTAAACCACTGGTCTCATCGATATATTCCTCCAGATTCAGGGTCGTAGGCAGGGCTGCCAGCGGATCCGGTTTTGCGGACCAGTCGGCAAAGTTCGCCCCGCCCAGCAGGGATGAACCGGGAGTGACGAAAGGATCAGCGGAGAAAAAGAACACATTGGTACCCAGGTCTTCTGACAGCGGCAATTCGGGAACCGCCGCTGTGGAGGCACTCACCCAAGCGATACCGTCCCATTGCTGGGTGAGCATTGTCTCCGGGCGGGTGGCGGCCTCGTCGCCTGAGAAAATCACCCGGTGATTCGGACCCAGTTTGACGGGACCGAAAAGCCGCTCGCCGGGTGAAGCGAAGATCGTTTCCACCACACTGAGCGTACCATCGCCGTTCACAGTAGCGATCAGAGTTTCTCCGCCATCCTGGGCCGTGACCGCCACCGTGGTCAGATCGAAGGGGATCACACTGCCGGGCGAAAATGAAAGGGAAGCCGTACGGTTCACCAAGCCGGTGGGTGTCCATCTGTAGGTTCCCAGGACATTGATGCCGCCGGGCGTCCAGAGGAAAACCACCGGATCGCCATTGGCATCGTTCACTCCGGTCTGCATCTCCATCAAACCGCCCACGGTGATTGTGGATATATCCAGAAGAGTGCCGCCGTCCTGCGTCAGCCCCTTGATTTGTCGTGAATTCCCCGCCTGACTCATCAAAACCGCGCTGGTGGTGCCGGGCATGGGAAGCAAGCGGCGGGGGTCATGGGTAGGGTTCAGGGCCAGGGTATCTTCGACGGCGGGGGGATCATCCGCAAAATCCTCCAGCAGTTGGACCTCTTTGGGATCTGGAGCACCGTTTTCCGTGTGGGCCAGCATCAGTCCGGTTCCGGGACTGGCCAGCACCTTGGGCCCAACCCCGGTGGCGGGGAGCGGGTGCAAGGTGGGGATCACCCCATCCGCAGTGATCAGCAGGACGGCATTGGCGGTGTCCGAGGCCACCGCCCAGGCGGGAACGCCGTCGCGTTCCACCCCTCCGGCCACGTCGCTGACGGGAGCGAGGCCGGTATCAAAGGATTCCCCCCAGTCAAACTGCCCCAGGGCATTGCTTTGTCCCACGCGGGCCACGCCGCTGGCGGGATCCAGCCAGAGATAGGCGTTCCCGCCGGCGGATTGCGGCACCAGCAGCACATCGCCCAGGGGAATCGGGATGCCTGCGGAAGCGGTGTGGGGGTGAACAACCGCGGCGGCGATGAGCGGGAGGAGGGTTTTCAGGATTTTCATCTCAAAACTCCACGGGATTGGTGGGAATGATGCGGCGGATTTCGCCGTTGGCGGCGAACTGAACAATCAGGTAGCGGTAGGTCGCCCCTTCGATCACGGGCATGTGATCGACCCAATACAGGCCGTTCTCGGAATTACCGAGATAGGCGGGCCGGTCATTGGGCGGAATTGAAGTCACCAGTCCCAGACCGGCATTGACCTCCTGGGGATCATCCACATCAAACAGTCCACTGACCGGAACCGGAACTTCGCCGAAGCTGACCGGAACGATGTAGGGATCCCGCAACACAAAGGAATTGGCGCCGGCCGGCGTGGTGTTGATGCGGTCAATCATCGGCGAGACCTGCAAGAGATTGGGCACCGCCTGCGGGAAGCGCTGGGAAGGCATCTGATGACGGTACACCACAAAGGGGAAGATTCCCGGGGTGGCGCTCAGCGTCCATTCGCCGCTGTTGGCCATGGGACGGAACAGCGAATCGGTAAGATTCAGGCTCCCCGCGTTGTTGAAGGTGGCGATGGGAGTCAGGCGGGCACTGTCCCCAAGTGCCTCGGTGCTGTAGGTGACGTCGAGGTTGCCACCGGGAATGGTGCCGAGGAAAATCCCGACGCCTGGAAGGAGGTCGGAGTCAGTTTCCCCGTCGTCATCGCCGGGACGGCCGTCCCCATCCCCACCACCGTCTCCGCCGCCATCGCCCACCGCCCAGAAAAGGCGGGTGGCGTGGAAGGGTCCGGTTCCGGGAACAAAAGAGGCCACGGGCACCTGCGAATTCAGCAAGGGCGGCAGGGGACGGGCCGGCCAGGGGATCACGGGGCCCGGCGGACCGGGCTCCGGCTCCTGCCAGGTGACCCGCACCAGGTCCGTCCAGGGGCTGGCGGCGCGGATCAGCGGACTGGGCGGCCCCATGATATCCGGATCGGGTTTGCCCACCCCCACCGCCCGCACGGCAAAGCTGTAGGCCTGCTCGGGCAGGAGGGTCATGTCCACATGAA
>PXDP01000173.1 GCA_003565035.1 PVC group bacterium
CAGCGGAAAGCGCTTGTGTATCCCTTTTGCAAACGCGAGGCGGCTGCGGGGGCTCAGGCGGTTGGGAACCGAGCTGTTGAGCTGATACAGGTTTCGGACGACTTTCCAGGAGGCGACACCGCCGGTGGCGCGGATGTCCTCCAGATCAATCCACCAAAAGCGCAGGCTGCCGTCAGGATTTTCCCGCACGAGCAGGTTGTGGGTTTTTGTGTCTTTATGATAAATCCCAAGGCGGTAGAGGCGGAGAAATTCTTCACGTAACTGATGGCGAAGTTGGGTTTTAACCGCAGGAGTCATGCGGGGAAACCGTTTCAGCAGCCACAGGCCGAAGGCCTCGGTGTCCGGAATCCGGCGGTGCACCACATACCCCTCCGTGGGCACCCCGTTTTCGTAACACTCGACAAATCCCAGCACGTCCGGAATCCGCAGCCCGAGACTTTGCATGAGACGGGTGCCGGCCCAGGCATAGCGGGCCCGGGAGTAATCCAGCCGACGCCGCCACCGGCGGGGGTTGGGGTCAAAATATTTGATCACAACCTCTTCGCCCAGCAGGGTGGCGGACCAGACGGTGGCCCTGGGGCCTTTTTTAAGGAGGGTTTTTTCGGCATCCGGGAGATGCCGAATGGCGTGAAGCAGGCCGTTGGCATCACTTTCGGCATTGCCCAGCCAGACGCCGTAGGGGCCTTGGCGGGGAGGGGGGGCCTCCGGGCGGCTCAGGAGGGTTTTGTGGAGTGCCCATGCGTGGCGCATGCGCTCCTGTTCCCGGCGGACGAGCCAGAGGCGGGACCAGGAGAGCCAGAGCGGATTTTCTTTTGCGAGAACGTCACAAAACCCCAGAAAAAAACGGAGGCGCTCGGAACCGGCAAGGCCGAGGGGTTCCCATTGCGCCTCCAGGGCGAGCAATCCGGTTTCGACGGACGCGCGGGAGGGGAGGGCGCACCTTCCCGGATGCAGAGGCTGCAGAATAAGCCGGCCGCCCCTCAGAACGCTGGTTTCCGGGTTGATGGCGCTAAGATTCCCGCCGCCCCGCACATAGTGCGCGCAGGCCCGGGCCGCTTCCCGCAGGAACGGCCGGCGGATTTCCGACGGAAAATCGCCGAAACGCAACGCACCCAGGGTGCAGTCAGGTAAAGCATTGTGCTGGATGACCATGCGGCCCCTCTCACCATCTTTTAGCGGAAATGGCAAGGATGCAGAAGAAATTCCGAAACGGACGATTTCGATTGACTTTCGGGATTTTTTTTGTACTACCTCCCGACCTTCATGATCTTACGTTGATCTGAAATCAACCCAAACCCAACTCAAGAGTCTTTATGCCCAACATCAAAAGTGCCAAGAAACGCCTGCTCCAGAACGAGCGTTCCCGCAAAATCAATTCCGCGTACAAGAGTCGCGCCCGCACCACCCGCCGTAAATTCCTGGCCGCGCTGGAAGAGAAAAACGTCGAGGACGTCAAAAAAGCCTATGCGGAATTCTGCTCCGCGCTGGACAAATCCGCTAAACACGGAGTGATCAAGAAAAACACCGCCATCCGCAGCAAGCGCCGCGGTGCCGAAAAAGTGCGCACCCTCGAACAGGGCACCGCCGAGTAACTCCGCAGAACGCATCCCCACACAAACGCCGTCAACCGGGTTCACCGGATTGACGGCTTTTTTGTGCAGTGCACCGGGAGTTAGGGCTGGTTAATCGTAAGCGTCCGATACCATGCACTGCTCATCTGCTTCCACGAATCGGCCGGAAAAAAGGAGCGCCAGACCTCAGTTTGAAGGGTCAGTGTCTCGAAACAGATCGCAGATTCAAAAGCGTATTGTGAGGTAGAGCCAACCAGTCTGTCGTTTAGAGGAATGCACGTTCATATCCACGTCACCGCCCCGCTTGCCCTGCCCTATTCACACAAATCTTACTGGACAATAGGTTGCTTTCCTTTGCGTCATCGTCTCTACCGCTCAAGGGTAACTTTTCTCAGCGAGAACTGTGGTTTGATTGACACGGATGTGAATAATACGTTGCAGAACGGACCGCACAATCCCTGAGGTGGCGGGGCGAAATTGAACGTCCAACATCGAATGTGGAATGGATTTTTATCCCAACGGGATAAGATTCGTCAGCCAGGGGCACCGCCCCTGGGCAAGTTCACCCTAAGGGGTCCCATCCTGAAGGGATGGTATTCTTTAAGTGCGAAGAGGAATGGCATCTCTACAGGATGCGCGGTATTCTGCTTGGGATCTCAAGGGGCGTTGCCCCTTGCTGACGAATGTGATGCCGTTGGCATCAAGAGGGTGATGGGGACTGAGGCTGGCAGTTGAATTTCCATTGATCCACCGCCAAAAGGGATGCCCGTGCTACACAACTCCTGGTATACAAGTTTTGTCCAGTGCGATTTATGAATTAAGGGCACCGCTTGTCGGGGTGGAGCGCAGTCCTTGCCACGCGGGACGAGTGGGTCAGAGAAAACGTGTGCCCACCCTTCTCTTTCTCGCCTCCCCGGGTCCCGCGCCGCAGGCGCGGGACCCGGGGAGGGTAACAAAATAACAGGTATTTTAAAGTAACAAAATAACAGGTATTTTAAAGAATTTTTGGATTGGAAATGGCGATTGTTGGGATAGGAGGTGAGTATGATTGTACCGAAGTCGTCTAAGATTCCGGGGCCGGTGTGGCCTTGTGTGGAGAAAATTGCTCAGAAGCGGGAGCGGGTGCTGACGAAGGCGGGCGGGTATTTTGTGCATGTGACGAGTCGCGTGCGGGGTCAGGACTATTTGCTGGAGGCG
>PXDP01000370.1 GCA_003565035.1 PVC group bacterium
CGGAACGGGGCAGTAATTGTGCACACTGTTGATGATCACTTCTCCGGCCTCCTGCTTGGCTTCGATGCCGGGGAGCAGGTCGACGCGGGTGTCGTAGCCGAGTTCAAGGTGACGGATGCCCAGCGCGAGAATCTCGTCGATCATTTCCTCGCCGCTTTTGTGGCGGGAGGCGTTCCATCGGGTGGTAAGTGCAAAATCCATAAGAGGTTTCTAACGGAAGGACGGCAAAGCGCAAATCAAAAAGGCGTTTACAACAGGGGCCGGGTCCAGCCGCCCATGGCCCGGATGATGTTGACCTGCCGCCGGACGGCGCGGTCGTCCAGACCCGGGAAGAGGCCGACATCTTCAAAGCGGTTGTGAAAATCGGGGTGGCGGGGCGGTACCGGCTCCAGGCCGTCTTTGAGCTGAAAAAGACTGGTGTAACTGTGCGGCCATATGTCCGGAACCGGCAGGACCATAAAACTGTAGGCAAACGTGTCGCTGATCCGACGGGTCAGTGGCGCACGGTTGATGCGCCGCCCGATCACCCAACTGTTTTCGGGGGCGGTGTCCCGGAGGATCAGCCCGGCAAGATGACGGGCGAAGGCCTCGTCGCGCACCACCACGCCGCATTCGGAATTGATGTTGGCGGAGCGGGGATCGAAATTGTGGGTGCTGACCAGGGCGGTCCGGCGGTCCACCACCATGCTTTTGGCGTGAATGCCAATCCGCGGGTCGAAATCCGGTTCACGGGCGATACGGGGGACAAATTCTTCGCGGTCCGCAGCATCGGGTCGGAGTTGATGGATGTCCAGGCGCATCCGCGTGTAGAGGAGTTTTCGGTGCTTGAAGGAAATGGCATAAACGAAGGGATGATCGGCGGTGGCCAGGCTGTTGGTGGAAAAAACGCAGCTCAGCTCCGGATTCTGCCGGCGGATTCGCCTGAGATCCCGGTTAAACTGACGGTCCCAAATGAGATAGGGCGACTGGAAGAGCAGCTCGGATTCCGCCTCGCGCATCAGGCCGCGAATTTCATTGTGCTTGGCGCGGTAGCGGCGGCGGGTGAAGCGCAGCGGCGAGTCGGAAAGGAACGAAACCTCGCCGTCGACCTCAAACCAGCGCAGTCTCGAATGCAGAGAGGCAAGATCACGGAGGCTCAGGAGCGCATCCAGATCCGCAGTGAGTTCCCGGTCTTCTTCATCCGCCAGCGGGCGGGGAATCCGGGGCGCATGAATGAGGTAGGGGATGACATCGCTGAAAAACGCCAGCGGAACCGAACGGCGGTGCTTCCAGAAAACGTCGAAGGTCTCCTGAATGTCCGGGACGACGGGGCCGATGACGACGAGTTCCCGGTCTTTATAGACAAAATCGTTCCTTCGATCGAAGTATTTGTCCTCAATGTTCCGGCCGCCCACCACCGCAATCCGGCCGTCGATGACGGTGAGTTTGTGGTGCATACGCTGATTGATCCGCCGGAAGCGGAAGGGCAGAGAGCGAAGCTGGCCGAGCGTGCGTGCGCTGGCCTCCGGAAAGGGCGGATTAAACAGGCGGACTTCAATGCCCTCGTGTGCAAAAGCCTTTTGGGCCAGCAGGGAGGCTTCACCCATGGGCGGAAAGGCATCCACCAGAATCCTCACGTTAACCCCGCGGTCGGCGGCATCCATGAGTTCGTCCCACAGGACCCGGGTGACCCCGTCCTGCCGCCAGATGTAGGTTTGAATATCAATGCTTTGCCGGGCGGCCCGGAACAGGTGCAGGCGTGCCAGCAGGGCGTCATCGCCGGTTTCCAGAAGTTGCAGATGATGATGTCCGGTCGTGGAGTCCGCCCGGTCCTGATACGCCGAGGGCAGGGGCTCGGTCCGCTCCGCCCCGGGGGACGGGCTGTAGGCAAACGGTCCTTCCGGCCGCCAGTCCGGTGGGCGGCGGGGGATGGACGTGCAGGCGGCTTGCAGGATGATCAGAAGACTGATCAGAAAAGACCGGGGGAAATTCATTTGAATCCTTTAGCCTTTCCCCCGGCGTGGACAAGTCAAACGCCCAGATAAAAAACGCCCGGTGGCTTGGCGGGTAAATAGGAATTAAAATATCAGGTAATTTAAAGACACCGCTTTGTGACGGGGGGGGCGGAGAGGCGGCTGAAAAGACCTACAGACAGCCATGCCGGACCACGGATAAAGAAGAAAAACCCGCAAATGGCAGAGCCGGCCCGCGAATGTGCAGGGGGAAAGGGTAGAATATCCAATATCCAACATCCAATGTCCAATTTTGAAGGGGGAGGGGGCGGAGAGGCCCGGAGAGAAAACCACTGAGGGCACTGATTTCACTGAAGGCTTGGAGGCAAGGGGGGGCGACTTAAATCGTCCACCATGTTCCTTTTTCGATTCCCTTAGATATACGTCATCGTAATCGTACTCGATTCAGCACAAGTCGATTTGGCCTTACCTTTCAATATTTCCTGCCTTTGCTTCAGTTCAAACCTCCCGCGCCGGAGATTCGCCTTAAAAAACGCTTGTCAAAGTCCGTCCGGGATTTCAGGATCTTATCCATGGACGTGCACGCCATATTTGAATCTGAAAACTTCCAGTCGGCATCAACCGATGCGATGTTGTCCCCTTGGGAGTTCACCGCACATGCGGCTACGACAACTGAGTCTCTTTTGTCGCTTTTCAGCACAATCTTTCTTCCCTTTCTTTGCCATCCACACCTACGATTCCCGGTGTCTCTACCACATCTGCAAAACACGTTTCCGGGATTCAGCCTTTGTTTTCAGGGTGTTTACCTTCAAAG
>PXDP01000525.1 GCA_003565035.1 PVC group bacterium
CATTGGGAATTTCAACGGCGCACTGGGCCGAAAAGGACAATCGCTTTCCGGAGGAGAAGAATCCGATTTCCTCCACCGGGCCGCTCAAGCCGGTTTCAAAGGCGCGTACAGCGCGAAGATGCAAGTGGCGCACTGGGTACCAAATCCGAGATTGACCCCGGAGTATTTCCGCAAAATCGCTTACCACTATGCAATAGCCCGCCTGCAGATCCAACCTCCCTGCGGCTTAACCAAAACCATCCGCTCCTTCATGGGCCACCTTTGGCTCCGGATTCGCTTCGGGCTAAGTTCCCATCTTCACCGACTCCGGGGACGCAAGGATCTCTACATGGATCACCTCGTCCGCGCCAGCATGGGGCGTGGCGGCATACACTATTACTTCAACAAATTCACCCACTCATCTTCTCCATCCTAAGCCCCGTATCCTTCATCCCGTATCCTAACTCCTGTCTCCTATCTCCTAACTCCTATCTCCTATCTCCTATCTCCTAACTCATGAACCGTCCCAAAATCTTCACCAACATCAAACATATCTCCGAGCGGGTACCGGAAAAAAATTTCCGACTCCTGGGCGGCGTACCACTTTACAAGCGCATGCTGTACCGGTTTAAAGACTATGATTTTTATATCGATACCGACTCCGAACGCATCCTTCAGGAAGTGGCCGCGGATCCGGAACTGAGTCACGTGACCGCGTATATGCGGACCAAAGAGGACGCGGAGGCAGTCAATCCCGGCATCAACATGACCTACCGCTTTCTGGAGGAACACGTGCAGGACGAGCACGAGCCCGTCACCGTCCTCCACGTCACCTCGCCTTTCTTGAAAGAAAGCACGGTGCGGGACGCGCTGAACCGCTTTGTCACCGAAGGGTACGACTCAGTGGCCTCGGTAGACGTGATCCGCAATTTCTGCCTGCGCAAATCCTACCACGACGGCAAAGAAGTCAAGTACATCCCCTTGAATTTTGACTTCCGCCACATTCCCCGCACCCAGGATCTGGAGCCTCTCTATGTCCTGAACCACGCCTTTTACATGTTCACCAAACACAGCATCAAAAAACACGACAACCGCATCGGCAACAACCCACTGTTCTACGAAATCGACCATCCGGAAAACTTCGAGATCGATTGGGAACCGCAATGGAAGATGGCGGAATATATCGTATCCTCAAAAAAGGATTTTTGAGGATACGGAGAATCGCCCACTTCGTGGGCTGGATAAGCGCCGCTTCGCGGCTGGATAATGCGGCTTCGCCGCGGAGAAGGGATAAGCGCTCACTTCGTTCGCGGGAGAAGGGATAAAGAATAATGGATAAGGAATAAAAAATATGAGTATGGTATTTGAAGACTTGGAGGCCTGGAAGGCGGCACGGCAGACGGTCAATCTGGTTTACAATTTGACACGTCAGAATACTTTGGCCAAAGACTTTGGTCTTAAAGATCAGCTTCAAAGGGCTGCTGTATCGGTAATGACCAATATTGCGGAAGGGTTCGAGCGATCGGGCTCACAGGAAAAACTTCACTTTTACAATATTGCTAAAGCATCCAGCGGCGAAGTTCGCTCACTGCTGTATGTTATCGAAGACAACTTTCAGGATGTTCTAGATCAGCTACCCCAAATCCGCCAACAAAACGCCCTCGCCGCCGCTAAACTCACCGGCCTCATCACCAGCTACCGAAAACGCCAAGCTTTTGTGACACTTTCTTTTATAAGTCTCATCGTTATTCTCGGATTCACATTCAACTTTCTAACCTAAATCCCTTATCCCTTATCCAGCGAGCTTGCTCGCGATTATCCCTTATCCGCGGCTCCGCCGCTCTTATCCCTTATCCAGCCGCGAAGCGGCGCTTATCCCTTATCCTTTCTCCGCGCCAAAGGCACTCTTTCCCACCATGCTTAGTCTTAACACTTACCTACAGACCACCACTTCTACTTTAAAAGCCCTAACCTCCCAATCCGAAACGATCGAGCTGGCGGCGCGTGCTTTAGCGGATGCGCCCGGGGTGCTTTCGGTGTTCGGAGCGGGCAAAAATGCCTTTCCGGTGATGAAATTCGCCGCGTCTCTGCGAAGCGTTGGCATTCCTGCCGTATATATTCATCATAACGATGCCATGCATGGAGATCTGGGGCTGGTGGGGGATCGATCGGTTGTGTTGGTCGTTTCCAAAAGCGGTCAGTCTGATGACCTCAACGAAATTCTCCCCATCATCATCGAACGAAACTGCACCCTTATTGCCCTTACAAATCAGCCTGACTCCAAACTGGGCCGCACTGCGCAGATCACCATTCCCCTGTGTGTGGAACAGGAGGGAGATCCATGGAACGCCTTACCGATGATTTCCACAGAGGTGGTGCTCACGCTCTTGAATTACTTGTCCCTCCGCGTCATCGAACTGCGGAACGTTCCCAAGGAACACTTTGCCCGCAACCACCCGGGGGGCAAACTGGGGCTTCTACTGCGGGGTACAGTCGAAACGTTGGACGGTTGGCAAAAACGTCGCCCCTTTGTGACCCCCGAAACATCCATGCTCGATGCCATGCTCGCCATCTCTCACGCCAAAGTCGGTATTTGCTGCGTGGTTGACGAGAAGGATAATTTAGTGGGGGTCCTGACCGACGGTGACATACGCCGTGCACTAAGCGAGGGGCGTGATGTCCTCCACGACACCGTCAACCATTTTATGAACCCGTCCCCTAAAACGATTTGTTCACAAGACAGTGTGGAGCAGGCGCTTCATGTGCTTGACGCAC
>PXDP01000143.1 GCA_003565035.1 PVC group bacterium
CGGGGCTGCTGCACGCCCCTCCCGCCTTCACACCGTATCCTTCTGGGACGCGCTCATTATCGAAGCCGCGCAGGCCGCCTTCCCGGACAGCCCTCAGGTGATGGTCTTCGACACTGCCTTTCACCAGTCCATGCCCCGCCGCGCCTATCTCTACGCCCTCCCCCATCATCTCTACACCGAACACGGTGTCCGCCGTTACGGCTTCCACGGTACCAGCCACCGTTACGTGACCGCCCGGGCCGCCGAACAGCTTGGCCGTCCCCTCAAAGATCTCGCCCTTCTCAGTGCCCACCTCGGCAACGGCTGCAGCGCCGCCGCCGTGCTCGGCGGCAAATCCATGGACACCACCATGGGCCTCACCCCCCTCGAAGGCCTGGTCATGGGCACCCGCTCCGGCGATGTCGACCCCTCCCTGCACGAACACCTCTGCAACACCCTCAACCTTTCGCTCAAAGACGTTTCCTCGCTGCTCAACAAACAAAGTGGCCTCCTCGGACTCTCCGGCGGACACAGCAATGACATGCGCACCCTCATCGAGGCCGAAGCCGACGGCCATGAAGGCGCCGCCGTTGCCGTCGAAGTCTTCTGCTACCGCCTCGCCAAAGCCCTCGCCGCCCAGGTCGTCGCCCTCGGCCGCCTCGACGCCCTCCTTTTCACCGGCGGCATCGGCGAAAATTCCATTCCCGTCCGCGCCCGGACCCTCACCCTGCTTTCGTTCCTCGGACTCCAACTCGACACCGCCGCCAACAACGATCACGGCCGCGCCAACCGCGGCATCATCACCACCACCGATGCCCCCTGCGCCATGGTCGTACAAACCGACGAGGAACTTCTTATCGCCCGCGACACCGCCCACATCATTCTCCACCCCGAAAACCCGTCATGACCGCCAACCGTAAACAATGCATCTATCTCGTCCCCACCGGCACCGGTGTCGGACTCACCTCCGTCAGCATGGGCCTCGTCCGCGCCCTCGACCGAAGCGGCATCAAAGCCTCCTTCTTCAAACCCGTCGCCCAGCTCTTCCGCGGCGACACCGGCCCCGAGCGCAGCACCTTCGTCATCCGCAACACCACCGAACTCAATCCGCCCCAGCCGATCTCCTACGCCGAAGTCGCCCGCGAACTCTCCACCGGCCACAGCGACCAGCTCATGGAACGCATCATGGAACTCTACCACCAGGCCGCCCGCGATGCCGATGTCATCGTCACCGAAGGCCTCATCAGCATGGACGAGTTCGAGCACGCCTCCCTCCTCAACCAGACCATCGCCCGGGCCCTGGACGCCTCCGTGGTGCTCGTCGGCGCGCCCGTCAACCAGAACCTCGATCAGCTCGACACCGAACTCCGCAACACCGCCGCCGACTTCGGCGGTCTGGCCTCCGAACGGACCCTCGGAGCCATCATTAATTTCGTCAATGCCCCCCGCGACAACGACGGCAAGCTCCGCATCGACATCAACGAGCCCGCCCCAGAATCCGAGCGCATCAGCCTCGAACGCCTCCGCAATTCCCTCTCCTCTTTTTCCAAAGACAGCTTCAAACTGCTCGGCAGCATCCCCTGGCTCCAGCGCATGGCCGTGCCCCGCACCATCGACATCGCCGAACACCTCAACGCCCGCATCATTCACGAAGGCGAAATGAAAACCCGACGGGCAATGAAAGTCTTTCTCTGCGCCCGCACCGTCGCCAACATCACCTATGTCTACCAGGCCGGAGCGCTGCTGCTGATTCCCTACGACCGCATGGACCTCTTCCTCGGTGCCTGCATGGCCGCGCGCAACGGCGTTCCCCTCGCCGGCGTGATCTTCACCTCAGCCGGCGAACCCAGCCCCGAGATCATGAAACTCTGCAAAAGCGCGTTTGACACCGGACTTCCCGTGCTTGGCGTTTCCACCGACAGCTACACCACCGCCACCCGCATTCCGCGGATGAACATGGAGGTGCCCATCGACGACATCGAGCGCATCGAAGACGGCATGAACCACGTCGCCAGCCAGATCAGCCGCTCCTGGATCGCCGCCCTCAGCCAGAATCAGCCCGAACCCCGCCTCTCCCCCGCCGCCTTCCGCTACCGCCTTGTGCAGCTCGCGCGGACCGCCAACAAGCGCATCGTGCTTCCCGAAGGCGAAGAGCCCCGCACCCTGCACGCCGCCAATATCTGCCAAACCCGCGGCATCGCCCGCTGCGTGCTCCTCGGCAATCCCGAAACCATCCGCGAAACCGCCGAACAGCAGGGCATCGACCTCCATCCCGAGATCACCCTCCTCGATCCCGCCACCATCCGCGAACAATACATCGATGTCCTCGTCGAACTCCGCAAACACAAAGGACTCGACCGCACCATGGCCGCCTCCCTGCTGGAGGACAACATACCCCTCGCCACCCTCATGCTCCATCAGGGCCATGTCGACGGCCTCGTCGCCGGCACCGTGCACACCACCGCACAGACCGTGCGCCCCGCCCTCCAGCTCATCAAAAGCCGACCCGGCAACAACTTCGTCTCCTCCCTCTTTTTCATGCTCCTCCCCGAGCAGGTCTGCATCTACGCCGACTGCGCCATTCACGAAAACCCCGATGCCGCCGCCCTCGCCGAAATCGCCCTGCAAAGCGCCGACAGCGCCACCGCCTTCGGCATCGAACCCCGCGTGGCCATGATCAGTTACAGCACCGGCGAGAGCGGCACCGGCAGCGACGTCGAAAAGGTCCGCGAAGCCACCCGCCTCGCCAAAGAAAAGCGGCCCGACCTCCTCATCGACGGCCCGCTCCAGTACGACGCCGCCTCCACCCTCTCGGTCGCCAAAACCAAAGCCCCGGACTCTCCCGTCGCCGGCCGCGCCACCGTGTACATCTTCCCCGACCTCAACACCGGCAACACCACGTACAAAGCCGTGCAGCGAAGTGCCAAAGTCGTCAGCATCGGCCCCATGCTCCAGGGCCTCAACAAACCCGTCAACGACCTCTCCCGCGGCGCCCTCGTCGAAGACATCATCTACACCATCGCCCTCACCGCTATCCAGAGCACGCAGAACTGTTAATCCGCCGGCCGAAAGAGGTGCTGGGCGTTTTCGTCGCGTCGCGACGGTCCAGAACAAAAACTGTCCGGCCCGTGAGCACTTCGTCAAACAAAGAACTTCATCAGGAACGAAAAGCGGTATTCGCCGGGATGGATGAGGTACTGCGGCAGGGTGTCCGGTCCGCAACTGGCTGTGCCAAGGCCGCGGTGGCGGTGGTCAAGGTTGAGATGAACCCTTTGGGATCCTGGCAAATCGTACGGATGCCGGGCGGCATTGAATTCCTCCGGCGTGTACGGCAGCACCGAGGCGCTGAAGTCCTCTGTGGAACGCACCAGCAGGCCGGGCCCGCTCTTCGCCTTTACAGAAATCCAGCGCACATCTTCATGATTTCCGGATTCCTGCGGCACCACATATGGAAAAACCTGTTGATCCACCGTGGCATCGAAGCGGCCAATCCAGCCGGCCGCTTTGCGGTCGGGATAGGTCTCCTCCGGCCCGCGACCGTACCAGCTCAGATACCGGAGTGACGGATCAAGTTCCAGCGTGATCCCCAGACGCGGCAGATCCGGCAGGGAGGCGTTCACAAGCACATGGTGACGAATCCCCATCCAGCCGTCCTGCAGAAAACGCCAGGTCTGTTCATGTTCAAATGCGTTGGCACACTGCCGGGCCGCATAGACGCGGCTGAGCCTGACTCCGTCGTCAAAGACTTCCCCCGCCGCACGCCTGACCTTCAGGGCGTGCAAACCGGCCAACTGCCACCGCCCCATGTTCCGGCGGGGAGCCGTCCAGTGCTCGGGGCGTCCTTTCACCCCTTCATTGTCGATGTATCCGCGCAGAACCTGCAGGCGCGGACCGGACAGGGCCACCGTCCGTCCTTCAACGCACAGGGTGCCGACGGCCCCTTTTTTCACATCAAAATGAACTTCTGCATCCCCTTGGAGCACCGTCACGGCTGATCCGGACACGCCGATGTCCAGTCCGGTTTTAGCGCGGCCGGGTTTGCGGAAGGCTTTTTTCGCGATCGGAAACTGTTCCCAGGCCACATTGCGCCCCTCCCCGTCCGCCTGGAAGCGGATCAGTGCCTCCTGACCCGGAAGCAGCTTCATCTCCGGCAGACTCAACTGCACCACGGTTTCCCCGCCGCCGGGCAGGTTTACCTGTCCGAGCGTGCCGCGGGCGGCGGATTCTCCGTCCACGGTGATTTCCCAGGACAGTTCCAGCCAGTCGGCGTTGCGGAAGGCATCGCGGTTCTGAAGCGTCAGGGCACCGGTTTTTCGGTTAAAGCGTGCGAAATGAAGCGGCTGAAAGAGTTTTTTGCATTCTGCCAGTGCCGGTTTGGGCACACGGTCGGGCTGGACGAGTCCGTTGCAGTTAAAGTTCACATCGTTGGGTTCGTCGCCGTAATCCCCCCCGTAGGCCCAGAATTCGCGGCCGTCGGGGCCGGTTTTGCGCAGACCCTGTTCCACCCAGTCCCAGATGAAACCGCCCTGCAGGACCGGATACTGCCATACGGCATCCCAGTGTTCTTTGAGGCAGCCGTTGCTGTTGCCCATGGCATGGGAATATTCGCAGGGAATAAAGGGACGCCCGTCCCCCGGTTTTTTGGCAAAGGCAATCCATTCAGCCAGCGCGGGATACATGGGGGCATGAACATCATGACTGCGCTCGCCGCCGGGGGTGTAGTGATTTCGCCCCTGCTTCCAGCCGGGGCGGTTCGCGGGTTCGTTGTGCACAATCCGGGAATCGTCCAGGGCCCTCACCGCATCGGCCGCGAGATCATGGTTCAGTCCGTAGCCGGTTTCGTTGCCCAGCGACCAGGCGAAGATACAGGCATGATTCCGGTCCCGCAGGACCATGCGCTCCGCGCGCTCCGCAAAGGTGCGCCGCCAACGCGGATCGTGCCCCAACGTGGCGTAATTGTCGTGCGCCTCCTGGTTGGCTTCATCGATGACATAAAGACCGACTTCATCACAGATCGCATACCACATCGGATCGTTCGGATAATGCGAGGTTCGCACCGCATTGAAATTATGCTCTTTCAGCAATCGCGCGTCCTGCCACATCCGCTCCGCGGGAACAGTCTTGCCGAAATCCGGATCGTGATCATGACGGTTCACCCCTTTGAATTTCACCGCCTTGCCGTTGAAGAGCAACAGACCGTTTTCGAACCGCACGGATCGGAACCCGATGCGCAGTGCGGTCGCCTCCAGGGTCTTGCCGGACTCCGCGTCTGTGATCACCAGGCTCAGCGTGTACAAGTCCGGGATCTCCGCGGACCAGGGACGCGCGCCGGGAACCTCCAGCGTAAGCCGGCCTTCAAATCCGCGGTCCCGGTAATTGGTACCGTCAACGGCAAGCGTTTTTGGTTTGCGCCAAACCTTTTTGCCGGCCGGGTCCAGGAGGGATACGGCCACCGCGCATTTCCGGCCCGGATGGCCGGAAAAGCCCATCCGGAGGGTCAGATCCAACTTGCCGGTTTCCGTCTCCGCGTCAAACCCCGTCTTGGCAAACACATCCTCCAGCCAGGCCTGGTCGGTTGAGATCAGCTTGACCGACCGGTGCAGCCCCGCCATCCACCAATGATCCTGATCCTCGACGTAAGAAAAGGCGGAATAACGGATCACCAGCAAGGCCAACACCTGCTCTTTTCCGTTCAGATGCGGACTGAGATCAAACTCCGCCGGCAGGCGGCTGTCGCTGCTCAGACCCACAAAAATTCCGTCCAGATAGACGAGAACCACACTCTCCGCTCCGCCAATCTGCAGGACCGTCCTCCGGCTTTGCCAGGTTTTCGGAACCGAAATCACCTTGCGGTACAGGCCGGTGGGGTTGGCCTCCGGCACCGTCGGCGGCGTATTGGCAAAAGGCATCTGAATATTGGTGTAATGCGGCTTATCCCACCCCTGCACCGTCCAGTTGCCGGGGACGGTGATCTCTGCGGTTTTCGCGCTCGGCCGGCGCTTCACCAGGTTGGCGGGTACCGCTTCGGGTGACTCAAAATAATTAAAGGCCCAGGAACCGTCCAGCGATTTGACCCATTTGGACTTGGCGGGATCACGCGACAGCGCTTTTGCCTCATCCGGAAACGGAAAAAGTGAGGCCCTCGCAGGCAGTCGGTTGATTTCAGTCAGTTCAGGAACTTCCCAGACGCGGGGAAACGGAAATAGGGTGCTCATAATGTACTTTCTTAGAGTTTAACGGTTCGGTCTTCTGCATCGGAGATAAAACAGGCATCCAGCGCCTTCTGAATTTCAGCGCCGCGGGCAAAACTTGCCTGATCCACCTCTCCGCTGCGGATCGAATTCACAAACCGCTGATAAATCGAGGGTGTTTTTTTGCATTTCACCGTCTTCCACGTCTGACTGTGCCGATCCTCACCCAGGCAAACCTCCATCTCGGTATAGGACTTGTCCAAATCCAGCCGCAACGCCCCTGTCGTTCCGTGAATCGAGAGAAACAGGCTGTTGATATGCCCGGTGGCAAAGCGGGTGGTCTCGACCGACGCCATGGCGCCGTTCGCGAATTCCACCCGCAAAAATGCGCTGTCATTCGCGTCCAGTTTATAAGGACCGATTTTATTACCCCGGGCTTTTTTAAAGGTATGAAGCTTGCAGTGCACGGCTTTCATTTTCCCCACCGGATAAGAGGCGAAATCCAGAATGTGTACCCCAATGTCCCCCAGTACGCCCTTGCTGCCATGCTCTGAAGACAAGCGCCACAGCAAGTTCGGAGACGTGGTCCATTCTCCCCAGGCGTTGCACGTCAGCCAGGACTGCAAATAAGAGGCGGATACGTGCCGAATCTCCCCCAGTTTCCCGGAGGCCACCATATCCGCCGCCGCCTGCAGCGCAAAGGCATTGCGGTAGGAAAAGTTCACCATATTGATCACGCCTTTACGCCGGGCCGCATCCGCCATTTTTTTGGCATCCGGGTAATTTGTGGCCAGAGGTTTTTCGCAGAGCACATGTTTGCCGGCTTTGATGGCCTGCAGGGAAATCGGCGCATGCCAGCTGTCGGGAGTCACCACCGACACCGCATCGCAGTCCGCTTCCGCCAGCAGGGTTTCCACCGAGGTATAGGTTTTCGGAATGTCATAGGTTTCGGCAAAGCCCGCAACGCGTTTTGCGTCCACATCACAGGCGGCGGTCAGGCGTACACCGCGAATCTCTTGAAAACTCCGGGCATGGGCATTGGCCATCCCGCCGGTACCAATCAAGGCAATTTTGATCATTTCAGGGTCCTTTTCTGTTCAATTCGGTTGGGGGCTGCTTGTCTTTCGGGGTTTCAGGAATCTCCCGGAGTGCTAAATACAATTTTCGAGAAACCCAGGCATCCGTGGCCGCATAGGTAATTTGTTTGGGCTCCAGGGTTTCCGCCGCCCAGTTGGAGACCTGTGCGGATTTGCTGATACGGCCATCCAGCAACAGGGCCGTAAGCGGCCGGAGCCCGGTATTTTTGAAGCCTCTTTTTTCGGCCATATGTCCAACATCCGCGAAACCTCCGGCTTTAAAGGGATGCAAATCCTGAAGCTCTTTCACATCGCGGGAAATCGCGGCCCCGCATTTAAGAATGTCTTTCCGGGCCAAAACCGCAAACAATCCACTGAGATCCTGCAGCTGCTGAAGTTGGAAAAGCCAGACATGATCCTCTCCGGCCAGCTGCAGCAAACTGGGCAGATAGGACTCTCCTTTCCGGAACGCGGGCCGGGTTTCCGTATCAAAGCCCAGCACCGTTTCCCGGTTTAGAACCTCCAACACCGGTGCCAGGTCCGCATCCCGGGAGATCAGCGTGATCCCGCCACGATATTCAATCAGAGGTTGTTCATTGATTTCGGCTTTGGTGATGGATGTTTTTGACAGCATGGAAGGTTCTTTGCCTTTTTTTTCGGTCTTTTGCAATCCCGCAGGCAGGCGCATCCCGGAATTGGTGTATGCCCGGCGGGTTCGATCTAAATGGAGTCTTGATTTTCACGCAGGCCATGGGATAGATCATCAGTATGTCAAATCAAGCCCCCCTCCCCGTCCGGCGCAGAGCCGTCCTCCCCGCGCAGCTCCTGTCTCTCATGCTGTTTGCCGTTTTACAGGGCTGTGTGAGTACCGGCAGTCCCAGCCCGCCCGCCCCCATTCTTCCGCCAGGATATGCCGTGTTTCATATGCCCGGTGTCTATTCCGAAGGGATGGCCCGCATTGAAACGATGCCCCGGGGCGCACGGGTTCAGCTGCTGGAAACGTTTGAGGGCTCATTTGAACTGCACGCACGCGGAACAAACCATGTGGTCATTCGGAACGATGCCATGGGGTATCCGGGACTGAACCGTTCGTTCAGCGGCAGCGGGGAATTGACCGGTGACGGACGGGCCGGGGGCGAAGCGGAAATTTGGATCCGCATGGCCGGGCCTGTCCGTCGGGATCACCGCAAAGGCGCCTGGTCACTCCGCCCGGCCACGGAGGAGGAAATTGAACGCCATGAGGAGCGCCTGCGCAAGCTCGAGGAACGGAAACGCCGCGCCGGAATGCTCTGAGGACTCAGCCTGCGTTCAATTCCCGGCAGAGTGGGCAGGTCTTGCCGTCACACCCCCGGGCCGTACAGTACTCGCGTCCGTAAAAAATAATTTGCAGATGCAGTTTATTCCAGGCCTCACGCGGAAACACTTTTTTTAAGTCCCGTTCGGTCTGCTCCACGTTTTTAGCTTTACTGAGCCGCCAGCGCTTTGCCAGACGGTGTATATGGGTATCCACCGGAAATGCGGGAACCCCAAAAGCCTGGGCCATCACCACCGAGGCCGTTTTGTGCCCCACGCCCGGCAGCTGCTCCAGCGCCTCAAAGTCCGCCGGGACCTTCCCGCCATGCGTCTCCACCAAAATACGGGATAATTCAGAAATCGCCGCCGATTTACGCGGTGAGAGTCCGCAGGGTCGGATAATTTCCCGGATCGCATCCACCGGAACCCTCATCATGGCCTCGGGAGTATCCGCAAGTGAAAACAGGGCCGGGGTCACCTGATTCACCCGTTTGTCCGTGCACTGTGCGGAAAGCAGGACCGCCACAAGCAGCGTGTATGGACTGGTATGATCCAGGGGAATGGGGGTTTCTGGATAAAGTTCCTCCAGACGGGTCCTAACCCGGGCAGCACGTTCCTGACGGGTCATCGGGTTATTCCGGTGCAACCATCCACCGGTTACGGTCCGCAAGCATCACCTGCTCTCCGTTCCGGATCGGGAACCCGAAGGTAAGCGGAAACCCACGGGGCAGCTGGGTGAGATCCATAATCGGCCGCCAGCTTCGGAAAGGACCGCGGGTCAGATCGGAATGATAGCGCTTGTCCCGGCTCAACGTGGTGAAATAAAGCCCGTGCACCGGGTGAATGGAATCATTGACCTGGAAGAAATCCTCCAAATCCAGAGGCAGATACAGAGAAGTCACATCCCCGTACCACGCGGTGGCCCAGGGCATATCCGAGACCATCAGTTCCCCGGGTTCAAACGGGGAGGACACCAGACCAATATCCCGGGCCATGTAAGGCGGATAACTCCAGGGACGGGGCGGCATGATCGTGAAAAACATCGGCAGGGCCTGAAGAAAAATAAACAGGCCAATCACCGACATCGAGACAATCCTGACCCCAATTTGCATCCGGTCCAGGAGAATGTAGAAAAAGGCCGAGGCAAACAGAACCACCATCGGCAGGAAAAGATGCGCCACCGGCAGAATTTCTTCACCGAAAACGCCCGCGACAGCAGCAAAAAGAGCCAAAGAAAGCAACAGTCCCCAACGGAGTATACGGGTCACCGGCCGTTGAAACCGGTAAAAATAGGTGGTGAAAAACAGACAGACCGACAGCCCGGCACTGAACCCCAGCGCACTGAGATCCAGGAGGGACGGCACCGTCTGAAGAAAGCGGGCCTGCACCATGCGGCGAAGATCAAAATCACTTAAATCCAGTGCCAATGAACGCTGAAACACGTCATTGGGTTCCCGGAGAATCGAGTACCCCGCCAATCCGAACGGGGTTCCGGATACGGCCAGATTCCGGAGAATCCAGGGGATAAACATCCCCCCGGCCACCGCAAGGACGGCCAACGCGGGCAGCCACCCCTTGCGTCCGCATCCCAGCCAAAGCACCAGAATATACCCGGGAAGCACCGGCCAGGCCGCATACCGGGTCAGCAGGACCCCGCCCATACAGACCGAACCCGCCAAAACCGGCAGCCAGAACCCGACACCTGCCGGACGGGGATCGGCCCCCTCCCGGCGCGCGGAACGCAGCGCCATCAGCAGACACCACACACCCAGCGTGACCAGAAAAACCAGCCAGGAAATCTCGGTGCCGAAAATTGCATGCTGCCAAACGGAATTGGACAGTAAAAACACCGTCGATGCCGTCAGCGCGGTGCGGTGATCAAAAAGCAGACGCCCTGACAAATATAAAAACAAACCCGATAAAAAAACAAACAGCAGATTGATCGGAACAATCACCCACTGCTCCGGAGCGTACTTGTGCGAAGCGGGAAGCGGAAACTCCGTGCGGAACAGCCGGAACGCGCTGCCCAGCACCACCGGATACGCCGGAGGATGCATCAGGTCGGGATGCTGATGGAAATTCGGGCGGGGGCCGACCTCTGTCTCCACCATTAATTTGCCGTTTTCTCCCAGCAGCCAAAGAGAGGACGGACGGATAAAGGACGTGTTCATCCGGTTGCTCCGGGCAAAATGACGGGCAATCTGAGCCTGATCCATCGCCCGGGCATCCTTAAACCCGGAATACTGCGTGGCCACATACAGCACCGACAACAGGATCATGAACAACACATACAAGAGGGTTTTCAGTACATTGGCACCAATGCCCACCTCCAGGGTGTACACCAGGTTCTGCACGCGCGAATCAAAAGGTCTGTTAGCCATAAAATCTCCAAAAGCTTCAGGTTCAGGTCCTGCTACTTTTGAAGAACTTTCGGCAATTGGCAAGCTTTGATCCGCAAAAGCTTACCGGTCAGGTAAAATTGGCAGAGGTTCTTTCCTGACAATTTTCTTCGCTGCGGCGCCTTGAATGACCGATTGGCCCTCCAGCCAGACGATTGCCCCCGTGGGACAGCGCTCAATGGCGATTCGGGAAGCGTGTTCATTCCGGGAATAATCCACAACCGCCAAATTGTTCTGGATGGACACCACGCCCGGCGCCGCATCCGCCGCGCACCGCCCGCAGGCGGTGCAGGCCACTTCGCACTCGGAAAGTGCCTCGTCCCCCTCCGCCAGACTCTTGCAGGCGACCCACAGCTTGTGCTCCAGCGGCTGCAGGCTGAACAAATTCAGGGGACAGGCCACCACGCAGTCATTACAGGCCACGCATTTGTCCACATCCACCACCGGAAGATCGTGCTCATCCATGTGAATCGCATCAAACGTACAGGATTTCATGCAGTCCCCGAAACCCAGACATCCCCAGGAGCAGGCCTTGCCGCCGCCACCGGCGGACACCGCCGCCCGGCAGGAGGGCTCTCCGTCATAGGCTGCTTTGAACCGGGCCACATGGTTTCCGCCCTGGCAGGCCAGCCGCGCCACCCGTTTCTCCGCCGAACCGGCATCCACCCCGAGAAATTCCGCAATAGCCTGTGTCCCTTCCTGCGTGTTCACCGAACACTTGGACGGAGGTGCCTCCCCTGAGACCACCGCCTCCGCAAACGGCCGACAGCCTGGGAACCCGCAGGCACCGCAGTTGGCGTGCGGCAGCATCTCCTCAACCGCATCGATCCGGGGATCCTCCTGAACCGCCAGTTTCCTGGACGCCAGAGCCAGAATACCTCCAAGCACAACGCCAAGACCGGCCATAAACAATGCGGCTATGAGTACAGGGGACATGATCAGCATCCTTTCGCAAAAACTAAAACATAAAATTTCATACTGGATACGCTTTATCCTATTTTAAACCCCAAATGCAAGCCCGAATGCGAAAGAGGACGCATCCCGGAATGGGTGAAAAAATTTTATCCAAATGGAACATCCGTTGTCCGGCGAAGCTATCCGTTGGATCCCATATCTGAGGTGGTTCAGACCTAAGTTTGAAGGGTCATTGTCTCGAAACAGACCGCAGATTCAAATGCGTATTGTGAGGAAGAGCCAACCGGTCTGTCGTTTAGAGGAATGCACTTCATATCCACGCCACCGCCCCGCTTGCCCTGCCCTTTCTACATAAATCCTACTGGGCAATACTCGTACATTAGGATTTA
>PXDP01000023.1 GCA_003565035.1 PVC group bacterium
GAACTTCTCCCGGAATCGCTCAAGGAACCTCTCAGGGGTTCCCCGCAAGCTCCGACTGTATCTGTTGCCGGACGATTTCGTGAAGCCGGGCCTGCTCTTCCGGCGGAAGGGCAGCGGGGTCGATGGCCGGATGAATGACCATGCGGATACGGCCTCCGGGCAGAGCCAGCTTGCCTTTGCTTTTCAATTGCCAGGTCCCCTGAAGGGTCACGGGCAGGATCCTGACCCCGGCTTTGAGGGCAATGTTGAGGCTTCCTTTGGCAAAGGGGCCGAGTTCGTCGGAGCCGCTGCGGGTGCCTTCGGGGAAAATGACCATGCTTTGACCCTGTTTGAGGGTTTCAATCGTGTCGCGAATCTGGGCGACCTGTTTACGTTTATCTTCCCGGTCGAGAAAAATACAGCCCATCAGCCGCATCCACCGGCTCATGAGGGGAAGATTGGCCAGTTCCTTTTTGGCCACAAACCCCAGCGGCCTTCCGGCGTATCCGGAGAGAAGAGGGATGTCAAAGTCGGCCTGATGATTGGAGGCAATCAGGACCACTTCATCGGCCCGGGTGTCGCTTCGGTCAATCCGTTCCAGTTTGGCGCCCGCCAGCCAGCAGATCCATTTGCCCCAGGTGTGAATAATCGGGTAAACCTTCCGGCGGACCGTTTCCACGCCGTTGCGGTTTGCGCGGAGCTGAAAGTAGAGTAATAAAGGCAAAATGAGGACTTGATGCAGGCAGAAACCTGTAAAAAAGAATAGCGTTCGCAGGAAAGTCATTGTATAGGGAAGGGGCTGTTTGTGGATCGGGGAGGTTTTCTCCTATACGGTTTCGGAGACGGGATGCCACAACAAAATCAACCCAGGATATGGAATCATTGTTTCGTTTATCAGAACCCCTTGAGGGCCTGCCGGAATCGGCAAAGGCTTTTCTTTTTGATTGTGACGGCACGCTCATCGACACGATGCCGCTGCATTTTCAGTGCTGGGAACGCGCGGTTCGCGGACGGGGAGCGGTGAAACCGCTTGATTACGAGGGGTTTTTGTTATTGGGCGGGATGTCAGGACATCAAGTGGCCGCGTATGTTTGCCGGGAGACGGGACTTCCCGAAGAGGGCCTGAACGAACTGGTGAATGAAAAGCGGGCTCTCTACCATGAATCGGTGGATCAATGCGGGCTGGTTCCGGAAGTCGCCGCGTTTGCCCGCCGTGTTTCCCGGACCCATCCGGTGGCGGTGGTGAGCGGCGGACACCGCGCCGCTGTTCTCCGCTCGCTGGAAGCGACAGCGCTGGACACGCTGTTTCCGGTGGTGGTGACCCCGGATATGGTGGAGCATGGAAAGCCCGCGCCGGACATGTATCTGCTCGCGGCGGAGCGCCTGGGCGTGGAACCCGCCGACTGTATTGTTTTCGAAGATGGCTTGCCGGGGATTGAGGCCGCCCGGGCTGCTGGAATGCGTGTAATTGTTGTTGAACCGAAAGCGGCCTTGAATCCCTGCCCGTAAGCCGGGCCAGAAAGTAACTATGCCTGCAAAAATTATTCAGAAAGTCCGTACCCTTCTAAATCCCAAGGCGGGACCCGCTCCCGCCGCGGCTCCGGCTGCTGCGGAACCCGCCGCCGCTTCTGCCGCCAGCCCGGAAACCCCGGCCGCGACCTCCGCCAAAAAGCCGGCCCGCAAAAAAGCGCCGGCCCGCAAAAAAGATGCGGCCGCCCCCAAAAGCGACGCCCCGGCCGAAGCACCTGAAAAAGCGGCCGCACCCAAAGCCTCCGCACCGAAATCCACCTCACCGAAAGCCTCTTCTGTGAAGGATGCCGGATCGGAGGGCTCTGCCGGTCCTTTGCCGGAGCCTTTGCGCCAGATTAAAGAGGTGCGTGCCGGAGGGCCGCAGGAGGAATGGCGGCCCACACGCCGCCGCCAGCCGGCGGCTGCCCGTGCTGAGGGCTCCCCCGCCGCCTCCCCTGAAAAGGGTCCTGACGGGGAACGGCCTGCACGCCGCCGTCGCACCCGCAAACCGCGGAACGAAAACAGCGCCGATGCCGGTGCTCCCGCGCAGACGGAGGAAGCGTCTGACAAACAGGATACGCCGAACACCGCCCGCGGACCCCGCACCCGCCTTCCCCGCCGGTCCTCCAGAGACGCGGGCACGGGAGATGCGTCAACCTCTGAGCGTCCGGAGCGTTCGGGGCGTTCAGACCGGGGCGGAAACCGTGGAAAACGTGCCAAGGGCTTTTCATTCCCCCGCCCCAAGTCCGAGCACGGCGACTGGTCGCGTGAGGCCTATGTGGTTCCCGAAGCGGAGGGCAAAACCCGTTTTGCGGATTTGGATCTGGCCGATGAACTTCTGCACGCCGTATCGGATCTGGGCTATCAGTATGCCACACCGATCCAGGCTGGAATCCTTCCCGCCCTGCTTAAAGGCGAGGACGGGCTGGGTCAGGCCCAGACCGGCACCGGCAAAACCGCCGCATTTCTCCTGGCCAGCTTTACCCGCATGCTGCGCAATCCCCCCGCCCAGCCCAAAAACGGCAGCCCCCGGATTTTGATTATTGCCCCGACGCGCGAGCTGGTGCTGCAGATCGAGGAAGAGGCGGCGATTCTCGGCAAATATACCCCGTTCCAAACCCTGCCGGTATACGGCGGCCTGGATTTTGAGGCGCAGATGGATGCGCTCCGCAACAATGTGGTGGATCTGGTGGTCGCCACCCCCGGACGGCTGATTGATTTCCTGCGCAAAAAGGTGATCAATCTCTCCGAGGTGGAGACCCTGGTGCTCGACGAGGCTGACCGCATGCTGGACATGGGATTCATTCCCGATGTGAAACGGATTGTGTATGCCACCCCCCACAAGGACAAGCGTCAGACCCTGTTTTTCAGTGCGACGTTTACCGACGATGTCCGGCGTCTGGCGGAATCCTGGACGCGCAATCCGGTTTCGGTGGTGATCGAACCCGAAAACGTCGCCGCCGACACGGTGGATCAGACCGTCTACATCATTACCGACGAGCAGAAATTTCCGCTGACGGTCAATCTTTTGCGCAAGCTGGAGCCTTCCCGCTGTCTGATTTTTGCCAACCGCCGAGACAGTGCCCAGTACCTGTGTGACCGGCTGCGGGATTACGAATTCACCTCCGCGCTGCTTACCGGGGCGGTTCCCCAGGCCAAGCGGGTCAAAACGCTGGAGGACTTCAAAAACGGAAGTATTCCGATCGTGGTGGCCACGGATGTTGCCGGGCGCGGGATTCATGTCGAGGATGTCAGCCTGGTCATCAACTTCAACCTCCCCGAAGATGCGGAAGACTACGTGCACCGCATCGGCCGCACCGGCCGCGCCGGCGCGGAGGGCCGCTCCATTTGCTTTGCCGATGAGATGGATTCCATGCTGATTCCGGACATTGAAACCTATCTCGGCCGTCACTTGGTCTGCACCCATCCTGAAGAGGAGTGGCTGACGATTGAAGAACGCGAGCGAACCCATCACAAAGCCCGCGCCCGGGAGCGTTCCGAAGGTGGCGGCGGCCGCGGGGGTTCCCGTGGCGGTGGCGGACGTGGCGGTCCGCGCGGCGGTGGACGGGGTGGTCCCCGCGGCGGTGGCCGCGGCCGCCGCTGATTTCATTCAGGCGTGCTGCCATGGTTTTCCGATGATCGGAAACGAGACAAAGCCGTTTTCCGATCATCGGAAAACGCGTTTCTCTGATTTCGGGCGTGGTGATTTGAGGCGGGTGTGTTATGCTCGTGGTTATGAAGAATTCAGTCAGGCCGGTAACAGAAAAGGGATGTGGACATGACCCCGTCTAAGTGGGATCAGGTTCAGGCGAGGCTTGCTAAACTTGGGATTGCCGAGGACGATCTCCAGGAAAGCTTCGTGCTGGGATCAGGCAAGGGCGGACAAAAAGTGAACCGCACCTCGAGCACGGTACAGCTTGTGCATACCCGGACAGGGCGGGTGGTGAAGGTGGGGGATGAGCGGTCTCAGCACATGAACCGTCTTCGGGCGCGGGAGCGGCTTTGCGAGGAAGTGGAGGCTGAACGGGAGCGGGACCGGCTGGAGCGTCAGGCCCGCCGGGCAAAGATCCGTTATAAAAAACGTCGTCCCGGCCCTGCCGCGCAAGCGAAACGCCTTCAAGGCAAAAAACACCGGGGAGAAATCAAACGGGGGCGGGGGAGGCCGACATTCGATTAAGTTTTACAAACGCTCGGGCAAATTGTTTCCACTCCACAGTTCCAGAAAGTGGTCGAGGCCTTTGAGATCCGGGGTTTTGCCGGAGCGGACGAAGTAACCGCTGGCGCAGTTACCGAGGAGGACGGTGGCGGTGTCGTCAAGTCCGAGCAGGGCGGCGGTAAGGCAGCCCGCGCCGAAGTTGTCGCCGGCACCGGTGGAAATGAGGGGTTCTTTGCAGAAGGGGCCGGGCACGTAAACGGTGCCTGTATCGCTGGCACAGGCGGCACCACTGTTGGGATGAATGATGATGCGGTCGGTGCGGATGTTTTCATGCAGGAAGGCGGCGAGTTCGGCCACCGCTTCGGGCGTTTTCTGTCCGCTGAGATCTTTGCCGAGATGTGCACCCATCTGCCAGGCTTCTTTGAGGTTGAAGCTGAGAAGCGTATGGCATTGTTCGGTAATTTCCGGCAGGCGGTCCAGAAGCCGGGTGAGGTCTTCTTCGGGGCGGTGTTCAAATTCGGCCAGATCCATGAAGAAGGGGACGGATTTGGGTTCCCGGCCCAGGGCGGCCAGGGTTTTGGCGAGGTTGAGCCAGATGTCTCCGGCGTGGGGGAGTTTGCCCCAGTTGACCGCTGAGATGAAGTCGGCGGTCTCCAGTGCGGCATTCAGGTCGTTTTCGCCCATGCGCTCCAGGAGGCGTTCCCAGGTAATGTCGGCGCAGGTGGAGAGATCCCCGAGCATGATTTTTCCGTCGGTGAATTCCAGACAGTCGCTGTGGGCGGGATCGGCGAGGGTGACCACGCGCTTCATTTTGGCGGAGAGGGCCTCGTCGAAAATGGGGAGGATTTCTTTGTCCCCCACAGCCCCGATGTATGTGACCTCGATGCTGCCGGCGTTGAGATCGTGCAGGGCCCGGGCGAAAAGGGGACCGTTGCCGCCAAATTTGTCGCCGAGGTGGCGAACGGGAAAAGAGGTGGCAATACCGGCGGCGGCGGTGACTTTGGGGCCGAAGGCCTCCATGGAGGCGGGGGATTCTAGACGGATAAAGGTGTCGATAAAGCCGTCAAATCCGCAGAGACCTGAAACCGGAGCGGGAAGGCCTTTTTGCAGGGCTTGGCGGATGGCGGGAAGTTCGGAGGCGAGAGAGTCGATGGAGGTGTGCAGAATTTGAGTCATAGCGTTTTTTTTAAGAGGTCAGAGGTTAGAATAATAAAGAAAGCAAAGATGGCTCGCCCTTGAAAATATTAAATACCCAGCTTGATGATGAGCTCGCCGGTTGTGATGCCATGGTGGTTGGCGATACTCTTCACAATTCGGTGCCTTCCAGGGGGGCTTTCCCTTGATGGATGCGGAGGATGTTTTCGGTAGTGACGCGGGCGATTTCGCGGAGGGCCTCGCGGGTGAGGAAGGCCTGGTGTGAGGTGATGAGCACGTTGGGAAAGGTCATCAGCCGGGCGAGTTCGTCGTCCTGCATGACTTCCCCGGAGAGGTCCTCGAAAAAGACACCTTCTTCTTCTTCGTACACATCCAATGCCACGCCGCCGAGTTTGCCGGTTTTGAGGGCGGTGATCACGGCGGAGGTATCCACCAGCGCCCCGCGGCTGACGTTGACCAGATGCGCTCCGGGTTTGATCTGCTCCAGACTTTCCTCGCAGATCATGTGCCGGGTGTCGGGGGTGAGCGGCACGTGGAGGGAGATGACATCGCTTTGAGCAAACAGCTCCTGTGTTTCCACATACGTAATCCCGTGTTCCGCCGCCCAGTCCGGATTGGGGTAGGGGTCATAGGCCAGAACCTTCATGCCAAAGCCGCGGAAGATTTGCGCCACCAGGGCGCCCGTGCGTCCGGTGCCGACCACGCCGGCGGTTTTGCCGTGCAGATCGAACCCGACGAGGCCGGAGAGCGAAAAATTCATTTCGCGCACCCGGTTGTAGGCCCGGTGAATGCGGCGGTTGAGGGCCAGCAACAACGCGAGGGTATGTTCGGCCACGGCGTGGGGCGAATAGCCCGGAACGCGGGTGACGGTCAGACCCAGATCCTTGGCGGCCTCAAGATCGACGTTGTTGAATCCGGCGCAGCGCAGGGCGATGTGCTTGACACCGGCCTTTGCGAGCGCGGCGAGCGGCTCAGGGCCGGCATGATCGTTGACAAATATACAGGCAGTATGTGCGCCCTCCGCCGCGGAGGCGGTGGCTTCCTCCAGGCGGAAACTGTGGAAATGATGATCGAAATGCTCCGCGCCTTCGGCGGCGGACAGAAATTCCCGGTCGTAAGGCTTGGTGTCGTAAATGGCTACAGGAAGGGTCATGGTTCAGGGCCTTTTGGGGAATTTACTGAAGTCGGGCGGGCGTTTTTCGACGAAGGCGTTGCGGCCCTCCTGACCCTCCTCGCTCATGTAAAAGAGCATCGTGGCATTGCCGGCGAGTTCCTGAAGGCCGGCCTGTCCGTCGCAGTCGGCGTTGAGGGCGGCTTTGAGACAGCGGAGGGCGATGGGACTGTTGCGGAGCATTTCCCGGCACCATTTCACGGTTTCGGTTTCCAGGTCCGCCAGCGGCACCACGGTATTGACCAGTCCCATGTCCAGGGCCTCCTGCGCGTCATACTGCCGGCAGAGGAACCAGATTTCGCGGGCTTTTTTCTGACCCACAATGCGTGCCATATAGCTGGCGCCGTATCCGCCGTCGAAGGACCCGACTTTGGGGCCGGTCTGTCCGAAGCGGGCGTTGTCGGCGGCGATGGTGAGGTCGCACATCATGTGCAGGACATGCCCGCCGCCGATGGCGTATCCGGCGACCATGGCGACGACAGGTTTGGGGCAGACGCGGATTTCGCGCTGAAGGTCCAGCACGTTGAGGCGGTGATGTCCGTCGGAATCCTTGTAGCCGTCATCGCCCCGGATTTTCTGGTCTCCGCCGGAGCAGAAGGCCAGTTCCCCGGCCCCGGTGAGGATAATCACGCCGATTTGAAGATCGTCGCGGGCATCATTCAGGGCGGCGCGGAGTTGGTGCACGGTTTCGGGGCGGAACGCGTTGCGGACCCGGGGACGGTTGATGGTGATTTTGGCGATGCCCTCCGCTTTGTGGTAGAGAATGTCGGAGAATTCCCCGGCGGACTGCCAGTCGGGAAGGGCGGTTGAGAGAGGTTCAACAGGTTGGGCCATGAGATTATTGTTCTTTCTGAGGGGAGGAGTTTAAAAAGGTGTGCACGGCATCCCGCCAGCGGCCGGGCTGGTCGTGATGCGCATTATGTCCGGCATCCGGTATGAGATGAACATATACCCGGGGGGCGGTTCGTTCAACTTCTTTTGCCTGGTCAACATAGGCGCGGTCCCGTTCGCCGGCCAGCCAGAGGATCCGGCAGGAGGTGCTGCGGAGCCAGGTGCGCATGTCGGGCTGATTGCCGGTACTGAAGGAGGTCAGTGCGTTGGCGAGTGCCTCCGGATCGCCCTGCCGTTCGGGCGGGGGCGTGGAACCCTGCCAGAGGGGAAGGGTGTACCACCAGTCGGTGAAGGCGTTCAGTCCTTCGTTCCGCAGGCGGCCGGCCCGCTCCGCGTCCAGTTCCCGGCGGGCTTTTCGGGTGTCCGGGTCTGCAAAGCCGAGGGCGGCGGATTCAAGAATCAGGGTGGAAAATGCTTCCGGGTGGCGGGCGGCGGCCATCATCAGCAGGCGTGCGCCCATGGAATAGCCGGCGGCCCAGTCGCGGCCGGCGGCCAGGGAGGCGATCCGGTCCAGGGTGACGGTGAGAGAGGCGGCGGGTTCGGGTGGAAGCCCGTGGCCGGGCAGGGTGGGGCAGAGGATTTCCGGGCCGGTTTCCCGGCACCAGGGGGAAAAGAGGCCTTCCCCCTCACGGCCACTGCCAAGAAATCCGTGCAGCCAGAGTCCCCGTGATTTGGAAAAAGTCATGCCTGATTCATAAGAAGTTTAGAGGGAGGATGTCGAGAAGATTGTCACGGAGCATTGTATCTGTCTGAAAAGGTTGAAATTTTTTGCGCATCGTTTTATGGGGACGCAATGCATCTGCTTACTGAAGACAATATCCTCCTGTTTCTCCTGCAAATTTCCCTGCTTCTGGGCTGCGCCCGGGCCCTGGGTGAATTGTTCCGCCGCATGGGACAGCCGTCAATCACGGCGGAAATTCTCGTGGGGATTCTGTTTGGGCCCACCATTTTCGGACGGATTGCCCCGGCGTTGCAGGCGCAAATGTTCCCGACGGATCCGGTGCAGATGAAAATGCTGGGGACCGTGGCCTGGCTGGGGATTCTGCTGTTTTTGCTGAAGGCGGGACTGGAAACCAATTTTGCCACCGCCTGGCGGCAGCGGCATCAGGCGATGAAATTGTCGTTTTGCGATCTGACCATCCCCATGATTATCGCGTTTATTCCCTGCATGTATCTGCCCGTCCATTACATGGGGCCGGACGGAAGCCGGGTGATCTTCTCGCTGTTCATTGCCGTGATCATGACCATCAGTGCTTTGCCGGTGACCGCGCGGGTCCTGCAGGATTTGAAAATTTACCGGACCGATCTGGGATTGCTGATTATGTCGGCCCTGACCATCAATGATGTCGCGGGCTGGATTGTGTTTGCCCTGATTCTCGGGGTGGTGACCGATGCGGGGATGACCCTGATGCAGATGGGCTTTGTTCTGGGGGCTACGATTGTTTATGCCGTGTTCTGTCTGTCGTACGGGTCGAAAATTTTCGATAGCATCCTTGGGTTTTTTCAGCGGAAACGGGTGCCGGAGCCTTCGGGATCGCTCACCCTGGTGGTGGTGGCCGGACTGACCGGGGGCATGATCACCACCTGGATCGGAATTCACGCGTTGTTCGGCTTCTTTATTGCCGGCATCATGGCTGGAGAATCCCCCCGGCTGTCGGAACGTACCCGGCATATTTTTGATCAGATGGTTCAGGCAATTCTTGTGCCGCTGTTTTTCACCGCCATCGGCCTGAAGCTTGATTTTCTGGGCAACTTTGACCCGCTTCTGGTCCTCTTTATTTTGGGAATCGGGATTCTCGGGCGTTATGTGGCCGCGTACATCGGAGGACGCCTGATCGGTCAGCCTTCGCTGCACAGCCGTCTGATCGCGGATGCTCACATTCCCGGGGGCGAGATGCAGATTATTATCGGAATGCTGGCCCTGGAGTACGGCGTGATCTCCGAAACCGTGTATGTGGCAATTGTGTTCGGCGCGATTGTGACCTCGGTGATCTCCGGACCGCTCATGGGACGGCTGCTGCGTAAAATCGAGCAGATTGACTGGCTGGCCTTCCTGCCGGTGGATCATATCCGGGCCGATCTCTCGGCTAAAAACAAGGAAGAGGCCATTTTGGAAATGTGCGGCAGCGTGGAAGGGGAGCTGATGGGGGTGAATTTGAGCGAAGTCACCGCGTCGGTCCTGGAACGCGAGGCGGAAATGACCACCTCCATTGACGGAGGGGTGGCCCTTCCGCACGCACGCATTGCCAACCTGGAACGTCCCCTGGTGGTCTTTGCCCGGAGTATGCAGGGATTGGAATGGAACAGCGCGGACGGCCGGTTGACCCGCATGGTGTTCCTGATGATTACGCCGAAAGAGGATCCGAGTGTTCAGCTTCAGTTGCTCCAGGGAATTTCCCGCTGTGTGTCCCGGAAAGAATTGCGCCTGCAACTGCTGCGGGCCGACAATGCCTCCGAGCTGCTGGAACTTCTCCGCAAAGGACAACGGCCCGGCTGAACTTTTATCCCTGGTTCTAAGCCGACGATCAAAACCGATTGACCTTATATGGGGCGAATCAGAACCGGATTCGGCGGTTTTCCGTCGAATCCGGTTTTTTTGTTCTGATTTTAACCTCTTTACAGTCGTTTTAGCGTATTTCGCTTAAATTTCCGCTTTGGTTTCTTTATTTTACGTTTTAAAAGCATCTAATTTTAACTAAAAGGAGTTCGGACTAGGGTTTTGCTTTCAAAATAAGCAACTTTAATTGTTAAAAAAATAACGATAAACATAACTTAGTATTTTTATTCGTATTTCGGGTTGACTGTTTGTGCAAAGATGGTGTATAGAGACTCCATAACCTTAATTTGGAGAACAAAATGATTGCTGAAGCACGAGATGGAGCTCAAACCTTGCTGAAATGCCTGGAAGCGGGCGGAATTGAATACATGTTCGGATATTCCGGTGGCGCGGCGCTGCCGATTTTTGACGCGCTGGAGACGGCAGGCACCAACATTAAGTTCGTCTTGAGCCGTCACGAGCAGGGAGCGGTGCACATGGCGGACGGTTATGCGCGGGCGACCGGCAAACCGGCGGCGGTGCTGGTGACCAGCGGTCCGGGTGCGGGCAACACCATTACCGGCATTATGACTGCACACATGGATTCGATTCCGATGGTGGTCATCTCCGGTCAGCAGGTGACCTGGATGCTGGGAAAAGACGCCTTCCAGGAGGCCGACATTTTTGGCATCACCATGCCGATCGTCAAGCACAGCTATTTGGTGAAAAACACGGATGATATCCCCCGCATCACCAAAGAAGCGCTGTACATTGCCACCACCGGCCGTCCCGGTCCGGTGTTGATTGATATGCCGAAAAACATCAGCCAGGGCGTCTGCCATGCCCCGTTGGAAGCGGAAATCGATCTGCCCGGGTATCATCCTGAAGTGTGCAACGACATCGAAGAATCTGATATCATTGCGATTGCCGATGCCATCAACCGGTCTAAGCGTCCGGTGATTCTGGCCGGTCACGGAGCCATGCTGGCGCACGCGGGTCCGGAATTGAAAGAACTGGCGGAAACCTGCCAGATTCCGGTGACCTCCACGCTCCTCGGAAAAGGGATTTTTCCGGAAAGTCATGATCTGTCGCTGGGCATGCTGGGCATGCACGGCACCGCCTACGCCAACAAAGCGATCTGCGAGGCGGACCTGATCATGTCGGTCGGCTCCCGTTTCGACGACCGGATTATTGGTCAGGCAGATAAATTCGGCCGCAATGCGAAGATCATTCATATCGACATCGACCCGGCGGAAATCGGCAAGATGATCAAGCCGGATTTACAGGCGATTGGGGATGCCAAAGTGATCCTGACCGCCCTGAACAAGCACGTGACCCGCTTGCAGACCAAAGACTGGCTGGCGCATCTGGACGGCTATAAAAAGCGGTTCCCGCTGAGCTACAAAAAGCAGGGCGGCCTCAAGATGCAGCATGTTCTCGATGTGATCGACAAACTGACGCACAGCCGCGCGGTGGTCTGCACCGACGTGGGACAGCATCAGATGTGGGCCGCCCAGTTCTGCAAGAGCGAAGGGCCCTGGGACTGGATTTCCTCCGGCGGTGCCGGCACCATGGGCTTCGGATTTCCCGCGGCCATCGGCGCTCAGCTCGGGCGTCCCGATGACATCGTGATCGCGGTGGTGGGGGACGGCGGGTTCCAGATGACCCTCTTCGAACTGTCCACGGCGGTGCTGCAGAAAACCCCGGTGAAAATCCTGATCCTCAACAACCATTACCTCGGAATGGTGCGTCAGTGGCAGGAACTGTTCTTCGACAACCGGAAATCCGGGGTGGATCTGGAAGGAAATCCTGACTTTGTGAAGCTGGCCGAGGCGTATGGCGCCAAAGGTTTCCAGATCAAGCGTCCGGCGGACATTGAAAAGGTCCTGACCCGTGCGCTGGAGTACAACGACGGTCCCTGCGTGATCAACTGCGAAGTGGTTCAGGAGGACAATGTGTTCCCGATGATTCCCGCCGGCGCCGCGCTGGAGGACATGATCATTGAGAAGCCCAAGTACCGCATGGAAAAACCGGTGGGCTCCACCTGATCCGGACCGCACCGCATCCCCAACGCAACGTTTTAAGGAAGATATTTATCATGAACCGTACCATTATTACCACCGACACCCCGGTCACCACCCTGGAACTTCCCATACCTGAACTGCCGCTGCACACCCTCAGCGTACTGGTCAACAACCAGCCGGGCGTGCTCGCCCGCATTGCCCAGGTGTTTGCCCGGCGCGGATACAACATCGAATCGCTCGTGGTCAGCCCGGCGGCTGACGGCCGTTTTTCGCGAATGACC
>PXDP01000055.1 GCA_003565035.1 PVC group bacterium
GCCGGATATCGTTATTGGCATTTCCGAGGGCGCCATCACTGGTGACCCCGACGTAACCGCGGAAAACTTCGACGATCCCCGCAAACGAGTTGGCGGCGTTGTCGAGGATAAGGTAATTGTTCATGTTTCCGGACGCATCGGTATCGCCCAGACGATAGGTCTGACCCGCGGTTCCGCCGGAAATTTCCCCGGTCAATCGCACCGTGGTTTCGGTGGTGGGCGCGTCTCCGTCGGTGCCACGGATGACAAAGGTGCGGTGTCCGGTGGAATTGAGCGCGATGTTGTTGCCCACGGCAGTATTGCTGCCGTCGCCAAAGCTGAAAAACAACTGACCGCCGGAATGGGTCAGCGTGCCGGAGCCCAGCGCACCCGCGTCCTGTATGCGAAGCACGCCATTGGAAAGGTCCACGGCCGAAAATCCGTTCGCCTGCGTCAGCACAGTGGTGCCGCCGCTGCTGTGGGTCAGCGTCCCGCCGAGGATGGACCCGCCTTCGAACCGCCAGGAGCCGTCCTGAATGGAAGTGGCCAAGGGCGTGACTCCCCCTGCGTCCACCGTGACGGTTTCGCCGACCGGGTCATTAAACTCTGCGGTATTCCCGTCCGCATAGCTTGCAGAACCGGACCAGTTATTGTCCGTGGTGTTCCAGTTATTGTTCGGGTTGCTGACATCCCAGACCACAGTCTGGGCAAAAACGGATACGGACATGAGGGACAGAATGGCGAGAAGCGTGTATCGGCGGAGCGGAGACACGGCGGTGTAAACCGTTTTGAGTTCATGCGGGGGTGTTGGTAGTGCTTTCATGAGGATTCCTGGGGTTGGGATGTGAAAGAGTCTTCAGCAGGACATGTGGATCGGCTATCTTGCAGCTCGAGCTTCGTTTATGTATCCATGACAAATAAATATTTATCACGCAAGTATAAAGTATTTTATCTTATAAAATATAATCAAGTTTATTTTTAATTAATTTGTAACTACTCAGGTAGTACTACCATTGACACGATAGTAGTTAACCCCGATTAAAAAACCAGGATTTTTTTGCTGGACTCGGAAGGATGCTTTAACTACGTTACGTGTCATGGAACAAAACATGGTCATTCAGGGACGACGTATTACGACCGACGAGATCGCGTTGATACGCGGCTTGATGGCTGAGCACCGGGAGTGGGGGCGTACCCGCCTGAGCGAGGAACTTTGTCACTGCTGGAACTGGCGCAATGCGCAGGGACGGATGAAGGATATGGCGGCGCGGACGCTGCTCCTGAAACTCGAGCGGCGCGGACTCATCGAGTTGCCCGCCCGGCAACGCCCGTCGACGAACCATTGCCGCAACCGGGATCTGCCGCCCGCCGTGCCTCCCGGTGCGCCGATTCATGGGAGCCTGGGCGATTTACGTCCACTCTCCGCAAGCCTCGCGGGGCCGGGTTCGGATGACCTGCGCTTGTTCAAGAGCCTGCTGGCCTCTTTCCATTACCTTGGACACCGCAACACCGTGGGCGAAAACATCCGCTACATGATCCGCGACCGGCACGAGCGGCCCGTGGCCTGCCTGCTCTTTGGTTCGGCGGCTTGGAAGTGCGCGGATCGTGACGGCTTTCTCGGCTGGGATCGCACCTGCCGTGAGCGCAAGCTCCAGTATGTGACCAACAACACGCGATTCCTGGTACTGCCCTGGGTGGAGGTCCCGCATCTGGCCAGTCACGTTCTGGGTCTGGTCTCCCGGCGGATCCGCCGGGACTGGCAGGAAAAATACGGGCATCCGGTCGATGCGTTGGAGACCTTCGTGGACACATCGCGCTTCAAGGGAACCTGTTACCGTGCCGCGAATTGGATGCACATCGGCCAGACCCGGGGCCGCACCCGCAATGACCGGGAGCACCGGATCCGGGAGCCCGTCAAGGATGTGTATCTCTATCCGCTTGTCCCGGACTTTCGCAAAAGGTTGTGCGCATGATCGAGTACGAACAGGCACTGGATATTTGCAGGAACTCACCCGAGACTGCGGCGAGGATGCTTGTCGAACTCGCCGAACTGACCGGAAAGATTCCCGGCATCGAAGATCGCCAACATCGTCTTGAGACGGAAAACACACGCCTGCGCAAGCGTGTGGACGAGTTGGAGCAACAGCTTGCAAAAAACTCTCGAAACAGCAGCAAACCGCCCTCGACGGATGGCTTCAAGAAGCCCTCGCCGAAAAGTCTGCGCAAGAAAGGGCAACGAAACACCGGAGGACAACCCGGCCATCCCGGCCACACGCTCCAAATGGCCGAAAATCCCGACCATGCCGAACACCACCGGGTTGAACACTGCACCTGTTGCGGGCGTTCGCTGGCCAACCAAGCTGCCGCAGGCATTGAGAAGCGGCAAGTTCACGACCTACCCCCGGTGCGGCTGGTCGTTACCGAACACAGGGCGGAGTCCACGCGTTGCTCTTGCGGACACCTCAACAAGGCGGACTTCCCCGAAGGTGTCAACGCTCCCGTACAGTACGGACCCGGTGTGAAGGCGGCGGCGGTCTACCTCAAACACTACCAGTTCATCCCCTATGACCGGACATGTGAACTCCTCTCGGACCTTTTCGGTTGTCCCATGAGCGAAGGCACCTTGGCTACGATCATCTCGAAGTCCCATGAACTCGCCGCCGAACCTGCCGAAAAGATCAAGACGCTCATCGAGCTGGCCCCGGTGGTTCACTTCGACGAAACCGGCTCACGGGTCGAAGGCAAGCGGTGGTGGCTGCATTCGGCATCGACCGCCGGGGCAACTTATTACGACATCCACCGCAAACGCGGTGGCGAAGCCATTGATGAAATCGGCATTCTCCCGGACTTCAAGGGACGGGCCATTCACGACTTTTGGAAGTCCTACTTCGCGTACGCCTGCGAGCATGGCCTGTGCAACGCTCACCATCTCCGCGAGTTGACCTTTATTCACGAGCAGTACCAACAGGACTGGGCTGAGCGGATGATCGACTGCCTTGTGGACATGAAAGAAGCCGTCGAACGAGCCAAACGGACCTTGCTTCCTCTTTCCGAAACGAGGATCCAAGCCTTTGAGACGCGATATCGGAGGATCCTGGATGAAGGCTATGCAAAGAACCCATTGCACTCCCTCCCGCCCAACGCAAAGAAAAAACGGGGACGGCGCAAAAAGCCCAAAGCCCGAAACCTGCTCGAACGGCTTGACCAACACCACTCCGAAGTTCTGGCCTTCCTGTACGACTTCGACGTGCCCTTCGACAACAACCTGGCCGAACGGGACATACGTATGATGAAGGTTCAGCAGAAAATCTCAGGGACGTTTCGAAGTGAAGAGGGTGCCAAGGCCTTCTGTCGCATTCGCAGCTATATCTCAACGGCCCGGAAGAATGCCGTCGGCGCGATGGATGCGTTAACCCGACTCTTTGATGGAAACCCGTTTGTTCCTGAGTTCAACCCCTTGTAACCACAACGTCAATGGCCTGGTCTTGCCATTCTTTCTCTCGCCCCGGCACCGACCTCATCGGACACAACACGCTTTTGCCCAAATCCTATTGATCCGGTAAATCTTATCAGAGCTCTCCTGAGTAGTTACCATCGCGGCGTAAAGGAGCCGGTACAAATAAAAGGCTCAGTTGGGCGCGACCGTCATTGACGAACGGAGAGAGGCCTCGCGGAATTCGACGGCATGGAAGCGGATGATCTCCACTGCCGCGTCACGCCAGAAGGGCCAATTGTGTGCGCCGCTGGTTTCGCGGTAGAGATGGTCCACCCCCAGATCCTGCAGCAGCCCCGCCATGCGCCGGTTTTCGCCAATCAGAAAATCCTCCCGTCCGCAGTGAAGGTAGACCGGCGGAAGTGCCGCGCCTTTTTCTGTCAATTCCTGCAGTCGGAGGGCAAAATCCAGTTCCGTGAACCGGTCGCGGTTTTCCTCAAACGCTCCCAACAAAGGAACGAGGCGTTCCAGAGCGAGTCCAGCCGGTTGAGTCAGGTCCCAGTATGCGCCGCTGAGTCCACTGATTGCGTTGAAGGCACCGGGATTCGTGAGCATGTAGTGCATAGCACCGAAGGCACCCATGGAGAATCCGGTGACCGCCCGCAGGTTCGGGTCGCTGGCGTGGTTTTTGTCCACGTGGGGGACAAATTCCTCAAAGAAGAAGGTGGTGAAGCTGCTTTCCGGCTGCTCCGGGGCATCGAGATAAAAGCTTTGCGGATCGCCGTCGAATCCGGCCACAATCATGGGGTAATCGCGGAGCGCCCTGCGCAGGGACGGCATATTGGCCCAGGTGTCCCAGGGGGCGTTCGCCCCGTGGAGCGCGTACAAAACCGGATAGGCGCACTCCGGATCGTCTCCGTAACCCGGGGGCAAAATGACAAAATAGCGGATGTCACGGTCCATGGCCCCGGAAAACAAGGTTCCCCGCAGGATTCGGCAACCATCTTCTTCAGTAATTTCCATAGCAAAAACCGGGGGTAAGGAAACAAAAAGTGCAAAGAGGATAAAGAAGATTCGTTTCGCAGAGTTCATAATCTGACACCCTATGTGGATAAGACTAAACCGCAAAGGAACAAGAATGGACGCGAACATGGACTCAATGTGCGTGCCTTCGCGTTCCTTCGCGGTTTAACATTTCATTGTCTTCGCGCACCGGCCTCGGGGTGCGGAGCGCCGGGGCGGCGGCGGAAATCGCCTTCATCCGCGTTGACAAACAGTTCGTCGCGATCCTCAATCAATGTGTTGGTGTCCATCAGTGACTCCGGACGTGAGGGATTGAGCAACACATTTCCTGACACTTCGAATCCGGAGGGAAGTCCGTTCAGCCGTTCGAGAATGTTATTGCGAATCACCACCCCGGTGGGCATCGGCGGATTTCCGTGCCGGTTGTAGAACACACTGGACATCCAGTTTACATTCAGGTTCTGGTTCACAATGGTATTGTTTTCGATCAGGATGTCGGTGATGTTGCGCCCCCCGACACTGCCGCTGGGCCAGAAGGCGATCCCCCGGGGCTCGGTCCCCATTCCGTCAAGAATATTGTCGCGGATGGTAATGCGGTTGGCGTTGCGGTTGATGGTGATGCCATAGTGGAGAACGTTCCGCTCTACTGTAAGATCCTCGCAGCCTTCATAAATATTCATCGACTCGGAGTGCATCCCGTGATGGCGGAGAATGACATTGCCGCGCAACTCCCCGCGCTTACATTCGTAGTGGCGGATGCCGCTGCCGGAATTCTTGTCAAAGCGGTTGTTTTCAAATACATAGTCGTTGACCCGGTTGGCAAAAATCGAGGTGGTCCATCCGGGACAGTGGTAAGAGGAGCTGTTGCGGATCACGATATGGTCGCAGTAATTCAGCCCGATGGCCGCGTCACCGCTGACCCAGCGCACAGTGCAGTTGTCGATGAGTATATGGGAGGAGCGCGGGGAATTTCTGGCCACCCGGATTCCGCCTCCCCCGCCAGCGTAACGCTGAATGATCAACCCCTGCAAATAAATATATTTGGCCCCTTCCCGAATTTCAACTCCGGTGCCCAGTTTGGCGAAGGCGATATTATCAGGCAGACCGTTGACGGTGTGGCGCGGCAAAAGAAAAATCCGGGCGGTACCGTCTCCCTCATCCTGAATAGACCACTCCCCCGGATTTTCAATCAGCTCCGGCGCATTGTACAGTGCCCAGCGGGTTGTGTCGTAAAGACGGTGGCTGAAAACCGGGAAACGCAGTTGGTGGTTTTCCGGATCGAAGCCCTGAACATTCGCAAAATACACATGGTTGTTTCCGCCGTGCACCCCGATCACCATATGGTTGTACGCATCCGGTTCCGTGGCGGTCAAATGATCCGGGTCCGTTATCACGGTAACCCCTTCGTCCCTCCGTACATCCATTTTATGGGAGGTCCGAAAGAAGTCCTGGGGAAGATCCGGAAAAAAGTCATCCGCCGGTTTGGGAATTTGGGCAATAGGAAGGGTTCCCTCGTCGCCATCCGACAAAATCACCCGCTGCCAGGGTGCCCGCACGTTGCGGCCTGCTTTGCGGTGCAATACGACTTGATCATGGGTGAGATTTGGAGCGATATCGACAGGAATCACCGCCGTGAACATTTGCTCCCACTTGGGATTGCCGCGCACCTGCTCTGCGGAAGTGACAGGCTCCCATCCTTCAACCGCCTGTCCCCCGTCCAGAATCGCGCGGCCCTCGCCGAAGGTTCCCGCCGTGTTGCCGTCGAGGGTGATCGGTTTGCCAGCCTCTCCCGAAACCTCCACGACGATCTCGCCTCTGTAAGCCACGCCCCCCTTGAAAATCAGGGTGTCACCGGGTTGAAGATCCGTTTCCGCCGGAACACCCTCCGCGTTCCGGTCGAGCGGCGCATGTTTCCATGCCTGTTCGGGAGTACGTCCGTCGGCCTGGTTGTCACCTGCCGCGAAATCAATGTAATAGGTGGCGGAAAAGAGTGGGGCCGTCACACCAAGAAGGATAGAGGTCATTCCGGCCCGGAGGAGCCGCATTGCGTTGTTGTATGGGGATGTTGTGTGTTTCATAGTAGGGTTGGGGATGTCCGGGCCCTGTTGCAGGGTTATCCAGTGTTCATAATCGGAAAATTTTAATGTTCGTTCCCATAAAATGCTGAGAAAAATAATGTCGGCATCATACGTTGTATTCGTTCATCACGTCAACCTGAATCCTATGCTAAGTTCATGGGCATGGGATGTAACTTCCTGATCCGGAAAAACGAATTGCTTCCATCTTTCAGCCTTCAGAAGCGATTTTCCTCTCGCATCTCCTCCATCACCCGTGTGTCTGCGATCCGAATGGAGCGGTTTATAGGCACCTCAACCCTCAGGAAGCGATTGCCATCAATGATCTTAGGCTCAAATTCCAGAGGCTCAGTCCCTCTTTCCACTCTGATCGCCTGCCATTCCTCCGGAACCCACAGCAAAACAATGGAGGTTCCTGTATCTCTGCGGTTCCGGGTGCGGATCTCAAAGCGGTACCCTCCCCGCCTGACATGAAGGATGCTGACAGCCCCCTTATTTTCCTCCTGCTGAATCAGTGGAAATTCGCTCGGCATATTCTGTGGCCGGGTGGAGGTGAACCTCCGGTTGAATGGCGATGCGGGCAATCCGTCCGAATTAAAAAGGGTTTCGTGGGGATTCGGGGACATTCCGTAAGAAACCCGGTCGAGCGCGTGTCCATTCGGATGTCGAACCCGCAGGGTGCGGTTGTCCATCTGCTCCACTTCCCCCCAGGCCGGCTCTCCGCCGCCAAACACAAAGAATCCGCTGATTGCGTTCAGGCTCGGGCGATAGTGTAATCCGTTCCCTACTAAATCAAACGTCAGGACGGCTTCATTACCCTGCAACTCGCCCGAGGCCAGTCTGGGCCCGGAGGGGAGGCCGGCATCCAGACCGTATGCAAGTCGCAAGGCGGAAAGTGCATACCGTCGGCCGCCCTCCGCTTTCATGTCAAAGTGCGTGTCATGGTTTCCAAGATCATAGATTTCCACAAAATCAACCCGGGGATCTTCTCCGAACAGATTCAAGGCATGACGGTGAGACATACTGGTACCGGAACGGTAAAACCCGGAGGTCCCGGGATTCAGCGGCGGCTGTGACCGGGTGTGACGGCTCAGCGTCCCCCAAATCACATACAAGTCCTGATCGAACTGACGGCGCCACTGCTGAAACTTTGCAACATGACGCTCGGCAAACGGCCCCCGGGGGCCGGCCTCTCCCTGATGCCATATCAACCCGCGCATCGCGTAGGTTTGCAGAGGGTAAATCCGGGTGTTGTACAGCACGGTTGGAAACTGCGCCAGCTCCAGCCTGCGGCGGCCGGGCCAATTTCCGGACGGATTCCGTGCCCACTCGGCCTCCTGCTCTTTGAATGCCTCAAAAGACGCAAAATCTCCTCTTGAGGCCAACCCCTCCTGACGTTCCTGCAGAAATTCCTCATAAAAATTTTCAAACCGTGAGTTCGAAGCCGGAAAAGACTCCACCGTTTCCCGGGCCATCCATGCCACCTGATTGGTGCCACTAACCGCCACATGCAGAATCCCCACCGGGACCCGAAGCTGGTCGCGGAGGATTCGGGCAAAGTAAAGGGGCATATTCGTGCTGTTCCCCAACTGGGTGCGGGTACTCCATGCGGCGCTGGATTCCGGCAATTCCGGAAGATCAGAAAGCGGTTCCAACGAAACGCCGACTCCAAAGCGCCGCACCCGGATCTCAGGCAGATCCGCATCGTCCGGGGACTGGTAAAACGGATAAATTCCCACATCCCGGTCCGGCCCCGAATGATTCATGTTCGACTGACCCGCGGCCAGCCAGACCTCCCCCACCAGCACATCGTTAAGAACCTCCCGGTCATTCCCGCTGGTGATCGTCATTTCACGGCCCTCGTGCGAAGCCGGCATGGGATCCAGGACCACCCGCCATTCGCCTTCCGCATTGCATACGGCTGATTTACGCTGTCCTGCAAATGCCACCGTCACCTCCGCGCCCGGCGTTCCCCGGCCCCAGACCGGCACCGGCTTTTCGCGCTGCAAAACCGCCAGATCCCCGAACACGCTTGCCAATTGCAATTCAGCGTGCGCCGGAAGCAAAAAACAGCTCAGACACAACAGCATCGGGGCGACACCCTTCAAAAAACTCACAAATCGTTTCATTCGTTCATCTCCATCTTCATCGGTTGAGTAACCTAGTTATCATACATTCAGAGGGGGGTTCCATTCACAACTATCGTATCCCGGAACCCGGGAAGCGGGTCGAGCACGACCTCCGCTTCCAGATGCTCCGGAAGGTCAACCCGCAGTGTGCGCTGGTCACCCTCCCTGTTATATTCCACGAAAACAGGCCCGCGCGGGGTGGGAACTTTGCCTTTAAAATCCTGAAGGGAGCCGGGGCGGGGATGGACGCGCATACGGGCAAACCCGGGCTCCAGAGGCTGCACCCCGAGCACAAAGCGGGTGAGAATATTTGCCGGCGCGGTACCCCAGGCGTGATTCCAGTCCAAATTGTTTTTATATTTCAAATCCCAGGCCTCCCAGGCCATGGTGGATCCGGCCTGTATCATATTCCACCAGCTCCGGTCATGGGTGGCGGACATCAGACCCAGCGCATAGTCCTCCTCCCCGTTCCGCATCATGGCCTCCAATAGAAACTGGGCGCCATATACGCTGCAGGCCATCCCGCGGGATTTGACAAAATCAACCACACTTGCCTTCCGTTCATCCGGAACCAAACCAAAGGCCAGCATGAACATGTTGCTGTGCAGGGACGCGTGGGAGGAGCCTTCTCCGTCCAGATAGACACCGCGGTCCGGATCGAACAGAATCGCATTGAGTGAGTTCTTCACCTTTTCGGCGCGCGCCGCCAACCCTTCCGCATCCCGTGTTTTTCCCAGGACACGGGCAATGCGGGACATCAGAATCAAAGCATGGGCATGGTAGGCATTGACCACCGTGTTGACCGGCATCATCTCGTGGTTATCGCGTTCGCCGGTCCCCCCCTCGGTGAACGAACCCGGAGGCCAGTCCACCAAATCGCGCAACCCGTGTCCGAAAATATACCGTTCCCCGTAGAGGTTCAGTGATTCCTCGAATTCACGTGTGAGGGCGGTAGAGTGAGTGCTGATCAGGCCGTCATCCCGCGCCAGTCCAATCAACGTTTTGGCTTTGAGAATCTCGTAAAATCGTTCTGCGGACCCGGTTTCACCCGTGTAGAGCAGATCCATCCAGGCCATCATCACCGAACACATCTGCCACTCCGTGGGCCAGGTGGGGTAATGAAGCAGATATTCATGCGTGTGCCGCGCGATTTGATACCCGCCCTCCACCGCATAATGGGAGAGCTGGTTAATGCAGGCATCCCCCTCATAGGGAATACGCTCCCGGTCGCCGTCCACATAAATCCCGCAAAAGGTGGTCGCCTGAATCGTATGCTTGCAGAGTGTCCAAACCTCGTCCAGGACCGGATTCGAGGAGCTGAACGCGGAGGCCTCTTCATCAAAAGCCACCTGAACGCGCATTTGCCGGATCCCGCCGGGATCGACTTCGGCAGCGTGTTCAAGTTCGGCATAACGGAATGGGTACACCTCACCAATTTCCGGGGGCATCAGAATCGCCCCCGGTCCCGTATTGCGCTCATCAGGCGGAATAGCCAGGCGCGCTTCAAGGCCTGAATGTTCAATACGAAGATAGCGGATACTTCCACCGGGAGTTCGGTCCAGCCGCCCGGATGCGTCCAATTTTTCTCCCAGATGAATAATCCAATTCCCTTCCCGGGGCGGCAGGAGGAGAGTACCGAAAGCCGCATTGCCAAAATCCAGAAAAAGGGTTCCATCCTTCAACCGGGACACCTCATGGGCGGGCCGGTCTGTGCATTTTAATGGACATTGGAACTCTTCAGGAGTAAGACGCATGAGGGATTACGAATGTGATTAAACATTTGACTAAATCAATAACTTTGTAAATTGCAAACATCAAAGCCGTGATTTCGGAAGATCGGCAGGTAGCCCGGATGTTTCAAAGAAATACCACTGGACGGAACGTAGAACCGTCAGAGAGAATTCAGGCAGGATCAATATATGCAAAAACCATTCAACATTTTCCTTTCCGACCACGGGCGGGGACTCCCCCGTGAAAAACGCTGGTGCTATGATGCGGGGAACCTCTCTTCCGCCTCTGACGCTGCGGGAAGCCCTTTCCGGCGGCGGAAAGGATGAATGAACCCCCAGAATGCCATCAACCCGAAAGGAACAGACCCTTGCAGTTAAAACCGAACATCCTCGTCTTTTTCACGGACCAGCAACGCTGGGACACCCTCGGCCTGAACGGCTATCCGGTCGGACTGACCCCGAATTTCGACCGGCTCGCGCGCCAGGGGACCTTTTTCAAACACGCGGTGAGTCCCCAACCGGTCTGCGGCCCCTGCCGGAGCTGTCTGCAAACCGGCCGGTATGCCAGTTCAACCGGAAACTGGTGCAACAGCGCGGGCCTGAGCACCGACGTGCCCGGGTTGGCGGAACGATTTAACGCAAACGGCTACCGCACCTCTTATTTTGGAAAATGGCATTTGTCAGAAGGAACCGGTCCGGGACCGGTTCCGGAACAGAACCGCGGCGGGTACCAGGACTGGCTGGCGGCAAACGCGGTGGAGGGCGTGAGCGGCCCCTATTCCTGCGTGCTGTACAATGAAAAAAACGAGGAGGTGAAACTCCCCGGATACCGGGTGGACGCCCAGACCGACGCCATGATCCGCTATTTGAGGGAACGCGCGGAGGAGCCGGCAGAACAGTCACGCCCCTTCCTCTGTTTCCATTCCTACCTCGAGCCGCACCATCAAAACTCCCATGACAACTATCCCGCGCCCGAGGGCATGGAGGACCTGTACAGAGACGCCCCCCTGCCCCCGGATCTGCAAAAACTTGGGGGAACCGCCGCGGAGCACTGGACCGGGTACTGCGGCATGATCAAGCGGCTGGATGAAGCCCTGGGCCGAACCATGGACGCGCTGATTTCCACGGGACTGGTGGAGAACACCGTGGTGGTCTTCCTCAGCGATCACGGTTGCCATTTTAAAACCCGGAATGCGGAATACAAACGCAGCCCGCACGAAAGTTCCGTGCGGGTACCCTTCGCGTTCTGGGGCGGCCCCTGGCAGGGCGGCGGCGAACGCCACGAGGCCGCCCGCCTGCTGGATTTCATGCCCAGCCTCCTGGAGACCGCCGGGATCATGATCCCGGAGGGGCTGCACGGAAGGTCCCTGTTGCCACTGACCCGGAATGAAACCGAAGGCTGGCCAGACGCCACGTTGATTGAATTCGGAGACAACACCATGAGTCCCGGGCGCGCCATCCGCACCCGTCGTTGGAAATACGCGGTCACCGCTCCGGAGGAATTCCTGAACCGGGGACGGGCGGAGACCTACCGTGAAACCTTTCTCTACGATCTGCGCAGCGATCCCTATGAATTGAAAAATTTAATCGGAAGCGAAGCGCATCTCCCGGTGAAGCACGAGCTGAAAGAAAAGCTTCTGGAACTCATGCGGGCGGGAGGAGAGGACGCATGCGTGATTGAGGATGCTCCGCTTGCGAATGTAGGTCGATGCCGCGTTGAATACCCCTCCGGACTGGCATCCCCCATACCCACCCCATCCGTTTGAAAGGTTAAATCAAATACAAATGACCACCCGCACCCGC
>PXDP01000412.1 GCA_003565035.1 PVC group bacterium
ATAATGAAAGTTATGTATAAAAGACAGGGCTTGACCCGGCGGACGACAAGATTAAATGAAGCATAATTTGGTTAATTAAAACTTGAGCCCGGACTGTGCCAGTATTGGTTGAAAAGCATCTAATCTGGCTCTATATGGGCTCAATTCTATATGGAAAGATTTTCGTCAGAAAATCTTCCCGTCCGCCGGAACAAGCCCTGTCTTTTATACATAACTTTCATTATTGTTCGCCTCCACTTGTGTTGCCAAAAGTATGCCTTCGCAAAGTATACGCAGAGTGTGATGCCCTTTACACAGGGACAGATGTCCTGGCGGCGGATCATTTCGACGACCCAAATAGCCACCGAGCCGACCGATCAATGCGACCGTTTCGCCGAGATTCTCCGGTGCCTTGAGTCCTTTTTTTTTTGCATAGCTGTACAGTGTTTCGATTTCGATCTTCGTGAACAGGATTTCGGCCGGTAATTCGGGCACCTCGCGTCCCAGAAGGGACATCAGCATGATACGCCATGCCACCACCATATCAATGGCGATTTCACGCTTTAGCCGTTCAGAAGTCTTCAAACGGATATCCTCAACCCGGCAGGCGGATTTCAAAACCCGGTGCCAGTCTTCGATTCGCCAGCGCAGACAGTACCAACGAACACATTGCGTTGCGTCCTCCAAAGAGTTGACAGGCATCGTGCTCAAAAGGTACCAGTTGACGGGATCTGCGCTGTTTGGCGGAGGATTAGGTTCGTGAACATGAATCAGCCAGACCTCTACCGGCGGTTTTCCGCTGCTCAGTCCGCGCTTTGGCGGACACATGGTTACCGGCATATAGCGTACCACAACATCGGTGTCGCGCCGGTTCCTGGCCGCACGTGTAGCGCGCTTGCCTTGCTTTGGGCGCTTACTTCGGGACGCGACATGAATTCGCATCTGTCCGCGAACCGGTGTTTGTGCTACAGCCTCAAACATTTTCTGCTGATCATTCACGGCCCGGTTGTTCTTGGCCCGAATGAGCAGTTCCGTCCTTGAGGTCCCCTGATGAAAGCTGAAATGCTCATAGAAGTCTCCTTCGCGATCAGCAATGCTCACCACTCGTACGCCAGGCAGCTGCGAAGCGACCTCTGCGATATCCGCCTGAGCCTCAATCCAGCGATGTGTGTCCTTATCTTCTATGGATATGTAGCGACTGTCCTTGCCGCTATGTTCCGGTTTCAGGGCGGGGGCGTAACAATGACCTCGCAGAATGCCCAACGGAACGCCGGCTGCGTCGGCTGCCATAGTCGAATGCAGTCTCAGTCCCCGGCTTTCGGTCGCCGTTTGATTCTTGCCGATCACCCCGAGCCCTTCGCAACTGCGGTTGGCCGAGTAATCCAGATCCGTGGTGTCTTGAATGCACAGCACCGTCCTGCATGACTTCATCCGCCGAATTGTACGTTGACGATGCGGCTCCAGGATACTTTGCATGTTTACCGCCTCTACATCGGGATGCTCCACAAAGCGGTAAAACCCCATGGTTGCGGCCCAGTTGCATTCCTCTGTCTGCGAATAGGAGAGCCCCGGTTTGGCCCCTTTGCCTTCGGCGATTTTCACCAGCCTGCCGGCCAGACGCTTGTCGCCCAGCAGTGCGCCGCCAAACTCTTTCTGCGCCCAGTTCACGATATCGGCGTCCTCGTCAAGTTTAACAGCCACATCACCCGCATCCCGTTCCAGCCCCATCAGGTTGCGAAATTGCGGTTCCAGTACATAAACGTAAACAGCTTTTACAGTTTTTTCAGCGCGATTGAATCGGTCCTGCCTGCCACGCCCGCGCGTTTTGCCAATACATACCCAATTGGCAGCCTGGTAACAAGTGCCTTCATAATGGCTCAAATCAACAAATGTTTCCAGCACCCATGGCCTAAAGTGGTGTGTTTTCTCGAAATCAACTTGAATCCGCGAGTTGGCCAGACTCAACACACGCGATGCCAGATTGCGGCACTGTACACATGGACGAATAAGAAAACGGTTCATTCCGATTACACGTTGCAAATGCGCTCGCTTCTGCTCCCTGTTCCAACCGATCCAACGCTCCCGGTCAGCCAACTCCAATGCCGACGGACCAAAGCCCACCGCACCTAGAATTCCGTGTTCAGACTGCACCAGATAACGCACCATACGCCCAACGGCCCACCCCAGACCAAGAGGATGCTCCCGGATTATCAGTTCGTTCCATATTTTCTTTTCCTGCACTGTCTTAACCAGTACCAGACGAAGGTCCAGAATCATATCCGCACGCCGGGGTACCCCCTGTGGCGGACAAACCGCCTGCCACAACCTTTCGTTTTTCGGAGCAAGAAAGATTATTCCTTTGGCCTCCAGTGCCCGCAATGCCTTAAGGCAACCGCCAGTCTGACGACGTCCCTGCTCATCGTAGAAGTTAAATCTGTCGCATAAGTCCCTGGCCAATGCTTTGCGTAGAAGCCTGCTGCCATTACCCAGCAGTTTACCAATCTGTTCAATGGCGTCATTCTGACCAAGCCGTTCCTCTATAATATCATCTGTTTTCATGCCTTTACGATAAACGCCTGCTGCCCCGGTGTCCAGAATAATTTTATGTATAAAAGACAGGACAAGCCCGACGGGGCGACAGAAAACAGGAAGCCAAAAATGACTGTACGCTTGCTTTCACGTCTTTCTCTGGTATCGTTTTGCATTGATGAACGGTGGTGCGCTAATTTAAGGTTATGTTATGGATCGTG
>PXDP01000408.1 GCA_003565035.1 PVC group bacterium
GCCCCCCCGCCCCCCTTCACCGCCCGCGACCTTCTCTTCTAACGCCCCAGTCGACACGCTTCATTCGTTATTCCCCATTCGTTATTCCCCATGTTTTCCCGCGTCCCCCTTTCCAAAATCACCCTCATTGACCTGCTCTGTCTTGGCTTTATCCTTCTGCCGGTCAGCAACTCGGTGGGGCAGGTGCCGCTGTACATCGCCGGGGTCTGGGGACTGATTGCCGCCTGCCGCGGACAGGTTCACCTCAAGCGCCCTGAAATCCTGCTCGCGGCTCTCTTTGCGCTCATCCTGGTGCTCAGCACCTTCACCTCCGTCCGGCCCGGCAACAGCCTCAGCAAACTCAACCGCCTGCTTCTCTTCCCGATTCTCATCGCCGTGCCCTGCGCCTGCCGAATTCCCGATCCCCGCACGCAACTGCTCAAGCTCTTCAAGGCCGCCGTTCTCGGTGTCGTCTTGCTCGCCCTCTACGATCTCGTCCGCATTCCCTTCGAAGTCCGCGCCGGCACCCCGCTTTTTCACACCGGCAACATGACCGCCCCGCAGGTCTACATGATCGTCCTCTTTCTGCTGCTCGGCCTCCGCGCCGAATCCGGCCGCCCCGGACGCGCCACCCTCCTTCTTCTGATTGTCCTGATCGCCGCCGGCATCCTCCTCCACAACAAACGCGGTGTCTGGCTCGCCACCCTGATCACCCTTCCGGTATGGACCCTCTGGAGCCGCCAATGGAAAACACTCCTCGGCATGGTCCTCATCTGCACCCTCGCATTTTCTCTGCCCTTTGTCCGCGAACGCCTCCACAATGTCCGCGACAACCTCAGCCCCCGCCACGGCGGCCGCTACACCCTGTGGGAAGCGGTGGCCCCCCGGCTGATTTCCCAATATCCCTTCGGCATGGGCTTCAACGCCAGCGAACATGAAGACTTCCGCGCCATCATCGACCAGGTCAACGCCGATCTCCCCCGCAACGAGCGCTATCACCTCGAAGACCGCCTCCGCCACCTCCACAACAACCTCCTGCAGATCCGCCTCGAACTCGGCCCCCACGGCGTCATCGTCTGGAGCCTCTGGATGCTTTATGCCCTCTGGCTCGCCTTCCGGCCCGCCCCCCGGGAACTCCGCCTCCTCCGCGGCGCCATCGCCTGCGCCCTGCTGGCCCTGCTCCTCAACGGCATCGTCGAATACAACTTCGGCAACAGCGAAATCTTCATGAACTACCTCATGCTCTTTGGCATGCTTCACGCCGTTGCATGGCCAGCTTCCGCTGCCGCTCCCGTTCCCGCGCCGCCGCCAGCCGTTCCGGCGACTTCCGGTCAAAACACAAAGGACAACTGACCCCCTCCTCGTAGCGCGGATCCAGCCGGTCCTCCGGACGCAGCGGATTCCAGCAGCCGCGGCAGCACTCCGTCTCCCCCGGCTCCAGCCGGTGATTCACCGTCACCCGGTCATCAAACACAAAACACTCCCCCCGCCACAGACTTTCCGCCTCCGGCACCTCCTCCAAATACTTCAGAATCCCGCCCTTCAGGTGGTACACCTCCTCAAAGCCCTGCTCCAGCAAATGGGCCGTCGCCTTCTCACAGCGGATTCCCCCCGTACAGAACATCGCCACCTTCTTATCCCGTTTCGGATCCAGTGCCTGGTCCACATAACCCGGAAACTCCGAAAACGCCTCCGTATGCGGATTCTCCGCCCCGGCAAACGTCCCCACGCGCACCTCAAAATCATTCCGCGTATCAATCAGCCGCACGCCCTCCTGCGCAATCAGCGCGTTCCAGTCCTTCGGCTCCACATACCGGCCCACCCTTGCATCACCCGGCCGCAAGTCCGGCCGCCCCAAATGCACAATCTCCGACTTCAGCTTCACCTTCGTCCGCCGGAACGGTTTTTCCGCCGAAGTGGAAACCTTCACCTCCAAAGCCCCCGTCCCCACCTGATCCTCCAAATACACCTTCAAAGCCTCCATACCCTCCGCCGGACCCGCCATGGTGCCATTCACCCCCTCCGCCGCCAGCAGAATACTTCCGCACAAACCCTGCTCCCCGCAGAACGCCAACAAAGGCTCCCGCCAGGCATCAAAGCCGGGAAACGCAAAAAATTTGTAAAACGCATAAATCGTCCAGGTCATGCCGTCCCTATAATCACGAAAATACCGCAAAGGCAAGTTGACAACGCGGCCCCGGCATTGTGAACTCTGGAAATGATTCCCCAACAACCCCGCACAAGCTCCGCCACCGCCCCAACCGCCGCCAAAAAAGGCTGGGCCGATGCCCACTGCCATCTTCAGGAATTCATGGCCGACGGCAGTCTCCCCGACATCCGCACCCGCGCCGCCGTTTTCACCGTCAACACCTACCTCGTCAACGGCACCACCCCCGACGACTGGCCACAGGTCGCCCGCCTCGCCGAAGACCCCGCCATCCACCCCCACTTCGGGCTCCACCCCTGGTTTGCCGACCGCCCCGACGACTGGGAGACCCGTCTCCACGATCTCCTCCACCGCTTCCCCCGCGCCGGCATCGGCGAAATCGGCCTCGACCGTCAACTCACCGACACCCCCTACGCCGCGCAGCAGGAGGTCCTTCACCGCCAACTCCAGCTCGCCCGCACCCTTCAGCGCCCCTGCACCCTCCACGCCGTCGGCAACGTCTGGGACGACCTCCTCGCCGCCGTCCGCGCCACCCCGCCGCCCGCCGTGCTCCTCCACGCCTGGGGCGGCGGCACCCACCACCTCGACGCCTGGATCGACCTCGGTGCCTTTTTCTCCTTCGGCGGCGCCCTCTGCCGCACCCCGCCCTCCCGCAAACTGCACGAAACCCTCCGACAAATTCCAGCCGACCGACTTCTCCTCGAAACCGATGCCCCCTGGCAGGACCCCCGCGGCAAAGATCACCGCTCCGAGCCCGCCCAGCTCCTCGCCGTCGCCGAAAAAGCCGCCCGTATCCGGAGCATCCCCCTCGTAACCCTCCGCCGCCAAACCCGCCACAACCTCGACCGCTACCTCAATCCCCAACGAAGCTGAGAAGAAAAACAACTCTTTCTCTACTACCATGGTGAAAACAACACCACCCGCTTCGCCACCTCAACCGACGGAGTCCACTTCACCCACGGCGGCATCGCTGTTGAAACCTCCATGCTGGAGGATGGCGTCATCGAAGCCTCTTACGCCCGTGTCTTCCCCTGGCAGAACAGATACGTGATGTTCCTCATGGGCAACAATCAGGGCACCCGCAACATCTACCGGGCGGACTCCGCGGACGGTCGCAAATGGCATGCCCGTCCCGAAGCCTACATCCCCCCGCCTCCCGGCTACGGACAAATGGGCCCCGGTTCCCTCCTCATCCACGACGGCGAACCCTGGCTCATCTGCTTCGGCAATCTCGCGGACGGCCCGGAATTTGAACCTGTTTCCGACCTCCTGCTCTACAAACTCAGCCCCGATCTGAATCAGGCCGAATATCACGGCATTCTCATGCCCCACTCCGCCGCCGGCCCCGGCAACCTGCGTATCAACGATCCCTGCCTGCTGGAGGAGGATGGAAAGCTGTATCTGTTTGTCAACCTGGGCAGACGGCTGCATCAGAAAATCGGATTCATGACGCACCCATAGCAGACTATTCAAGCAGAATGCGCAGACGCAGGAAGAGTTTGTCCGGATCTGTGGAGGGCGTGTGAAAGAAGAGGATTTGTCCATTGTCCAACTCGAGGGTAAATTCATCCTCCCGACCCCATCCTTCTTCGTTCTGCGGCAGGGCGCCGTGCGCGGCCTGTGCGGAGTACACCACCCCGCCGGCGCGGTAGGTGTGTCCTTCAACGACACCCCCGGCCAGCGGGGTAAAACGGAATCCGAATCCGCCGTCAGTCCGCACAATCTCCGGCAAGCCGCCGGAGACCGGCGCGGTCCGGTGCAGATCCAGGGCGTAGCGGGCGAGGTTGGTGATGCCACCGCGGACGAAAAGCGGGGCCCGTTCTTCTTCGGGCAAAGCCTCCGCCCACTCCGTGTAAGGATGCAGGCTTTCCCCGGAAACCGAAATCTCCACCTGGGCGAAGACGGTCACCTCTCCGTCGTCGGCCAGCAGCCGCAGGACCTGTTCACCGGACTCGGCAAAGGTGACGGTGGTGCTCAGGGCGGACGCGTCGCCAAACGCGGCGGCGCTGTTTTGCCAAAGCGTGCTGACGGGAACGGAAGCCTCGACGGTCCCCCCAACCGAGAGGGCCTCGTTCACCAGCGCCTCGTCGGCCGCGGTGATGGAGACAGAAGGCGCGGAGGGCCCGGGCCGGGCGGCCAGCGCTTCGATTTCGCCTGCCGAAAGCACCCGGTTGAAATACACAAACTCGTCCAAGCCGCCGATCCATTGCTGAACGGTGGCCAGGTTTTTGTGGTTCCCGAGGCGCAGTGCCCCGGCATTGGCTTCGAAGGTGGTGCTCCAGGAGCCGTTCGGCACGCCGTTCAGGTACTGCGTGAGGGAGCCGTTGTTGTACACAAGTGCCGCATGATGCCAGGTGTGCAGCGCCATGGCCGCAGTGCCGCGTTTTTCCTCAGAGCCTCCAATGAAACTCGTGAGATAATGCTGGCTGCCGTCACGAATCACGTAAAGCCAGGTGCGTCCAGTGCCGCCGCTGTCGGTCTGCTGCAGGATCACCCGGGTGCTGCTTCCCGTGGTGCCGGATTCGGCCTCCAGACGGAACCAGACGGAAACGCTGAAAGCGGACGCGCCCGTCAGGGAGATGCCGCTGTTGCTCTGCAGATACTCATTCGCGGTGGAGCCGCCGGAAAGATCCAGCCGCACGCCTTGACCGCGCACCCCGTCCACCCATTCCACCGCGCCGGTGGCGGTGGCGTTGTTGTTTCCGGCGGCATCCAGGGTGTTGCCGTCGAGGCGGTACCAGATCGCGGGATCGACCGGATCGTTCCAGCCGCTCACCCCGTAGTGAATTTCAAGGTCCGTCTGACTGCTCAGTTCGCCGTCGCTGACGGTGGCACGAAGCCGATAGGTGCCGGGTTCACTGAAGCGCGCGGCGGTGGGCAGGGCGTTCGGGTCATCCCAGAGAGCACCTGGCCGCCCGCGGGCTGCTCCTGCACGCTCCAGATGACGCCCAGGCTTCCGCCTTGCGGCAGACCGTCGTCGTGCAGGGCTCCCTCCAGGATGAGTCCCACGCCCTCGGGCAGATTCACCGCCCCGGCGGCGGGACGGGAGAGCGTCACACTTGGAGCACTGTTCATCTCTCCCGTCACGGTCACGCTCATGTCGTCGAAGGTGATGGCGCTGCCGCCGTTGGCGAGCAGGCGGACCACGTGGGTCCCGGGCTGCTCAAAGATCACCCGGGTGTTGGCATCCGCCTCGTCTTCAAACCAGGCGGTTCCGGGGCCGGAGTGGTGACGCCAGAGGGTTGTTTCGACGCCCGCAGTTCCGGCGAGTGTCAGCGGCTCACCCGCCTCCACGCTGCGGTCCGGACCGGCCTCGACCCCGGGCGCGAAATCGAGGACCGCAGGATGGGTCATGGACATCCAGGTCGCCTGACTGAGGGTGCTGTTGTTGTTGCCGTTGTCGATCCCGACGCCCACCAGTACGGTGCTGTTCATCGCGATCGAATAGTTGGTCCGCTCCGTCCATGAGTTGCCATTGCTGCTCTGGAAGACCCGGAAGTTGTTGCCACTCCGCGTGATGCGCACCCAGCCATTGTCCCGGAAGGTGTTCATGTTGGAGGCGCCGCTCACCCCGCCGTCGGTGGTGATGCGCTGACGGGCGTTTCCGTCGAAACTTCCGTCGGACAGGCGCTGAATAAACGCGGTCACCAGACGGGCCCCCGGAGCCAGGCTTTCCCGCACCATGAAATGCACGCTGGCATCGGCATTGCCGCTGAAGCTGTCCAGGCGGCCGCGCACATCAAAATCTCCGCTCATCTCCACATAGGCGAAACGGAAGGAATCCGCGCTGCCCATGACCCCGCTTCCGGCGCCCTCTATGGTCCAGCTTTCGGCGTTGACGGTGGCGGAACCGCCCCGCGTGGTGGTGATGTCGGCCTGAAGCACCGGCGGGGGATTCATCCGCACCGTCACCTCATCGCTCGCACTGTATTCGCCGTCGCTCACGGTGACGCGGAGCACATAGTCGCCCTCAGCGCTGAAGGTGGCTCCGGTATGGGTACTTGCCGCTTCGTCAAACACCACATCCCCGGGCCCGCTGACCTTCTCCCAAGTGACCGTCAACGGGTCGTTGTCCAGATCCTTCGCGTTGGCGATCAGCCACAGTCCGACATTCGGCGGCAGATTCACGCTGTCCACCGACGGCTGTGAAATGGAAACCGTGGGAGCATGGTTCAACTGGGCATCGATTTCCCGGGCGGTGATGTCCCACCAAGTCCCGTTGCTCAGGGTCATCCGAATGACAGCTTCGCCGTCGATCGCGTCGTCATCCTCCGCCGCCGTCAGGGTGACGGTGCGCCACAGCTGCCAGTTCGATTCATTGAAGGTGTACAGCTCGGAATTGGGATCCACCTGAATGTCCTCATCTCCGGAGAGTCGGCTGACGTGTACACTCAGCGGCTCAAGCGGCTCATGCGACAAGCGGAACTCAAAGCTTGCCGATCCGCCCTCGGGCACATGCACAAGGTCGGTGGAGCTTCTCACTTTGACGCCATTGAAGGGTTCCAGGAAGGCGACCGGAATGGGCCGCTCCAACTGGCCGCCGGGCAGATGCACGCCGACCTGAATGTGCCGTGTGCCGGAGGTGCCCGCCTTGTGCAGGGCCTCCAGATAGTAGCGCTGTCCGCCCACCAGCATGACCGGCGCGGAGGTCTGGCTGGCATGGCCAGTCCAGTTGCCGGGATTGACATCATTGTTGGTGTTGATGATGTCCACCGCGTTCGCGGGCAGTTCGTCGGTACTCAGCCAGAGCTGGGCCCAGTTGCGCGCCGCCACATAAAAGGTGTATTCTCCCGATTTCGGGGGAACAAAGTACGCCCGCAGACGGGTGCCGTAATTGTTGACGTTTTCGGCGTATTCCAGGGTGCCGTTGTCGATGAAATCGAATTCGTCCGGCTCGTCGGGATAGGCGGCGGCCCCGATGAGGTTGTTCACACCGCTGCCGGTGATGCCGCGGAAAAGTTCCCGCAAATAGCCGCCGCTTCCGAGGTTCGGAACCAGGGTGACCGTCAGGTTCCGACTTTCGGAAACCGTCACGGCTTCATTGCTGTCGGTCGCCGCCACCTGCCAGGAGGCGGCTCCCACGGTGGCCACCCAGTCGAAGGTATAGACATCCCCGGCCGCCAGTCCGGACTGGGTGCCCACGACAACGCCGTCCACGAGGAAACGGACTTCATGGATTGTCGCGGTGCTGCTGAGGACCTGCGCCTGCAGCGGCACCACGTCTCCGGCTTCAACCGTCGTGCCGTCGGCGGGCGACTGCAGCAGAATCGCTGGAGCGGTGTTGTCATTGTCGAGGATTGTCACCGTCAGCACGGAGGGACTGCCCAGCACACTGTCGCCGGAAACGTTGGTGGCGTTGGTCAAGCGGACCTCAAAGGTTTCCGGAGCCTCGGGCAGATCATCGTCGATCATCACCACCGAAATCAGCTTGTCCTCCGTATCGTTGTGACCCCAGTTCAGCGTACCGCTGACCGCCAGATAGTCCTCACCCGCCACAGCCGTACCATCAACTGTGGTGAACTGTGCCGTGAGCACGCCCGATTGGCCACCCACCCGACGCACCGGAATCACCAGCGTCCCTTGACCTTCGTCCACATTCAGACTGGCGGCGGCAAACTGAAGGCTTCCATAGGCGTCGTTGTCAAAAACCCTCACCGTGAAGGGCGCGCCGCCGAGACCCTGATAGTCCGGATCGGAACTGCTGGAACTACTGGTCACCTGGACCGCTTCGGTTCCATCCACCTCTTCATTGTCCACCGCAGTGATCAGCACCGTCTGCGCCGCTTCCCAATTGGCGGGCGTGAAGGTGAGCACGGATGGATTCAGATGCAGCCGCGCATTGGCCGTCAGACTGACGGTGACCTCCTGGGCCGGCTGCGTGTTCAGCCGCACGGCGGTGGACAGGCTGCCGCCGCCTTCGGTGACCTCGCGCGGGGCCGGAGGCGGGATCACCAGCACGGCGGGCTGATTGTTGCCGCCAACCACCAGGGTCTGGGTGATGCTGCCGGCCAGCCCGTCGTTGTCGGTCACCGTCAGCGTCACCGGAAAACTGCCGGTTTGCAGATAGGTGTGGGTGGGGGTGAGGCCTTCCGCGGTGTAAAAATCCCCGAAATCCCAGACGTAGTCCACAATCGTGCCGTCGGAGTCAAAGGAGGAGGAGGCGTCGAAACCAACCGCAAAGGGCGCGTCGGCACTTTGGGAGGTCACGGTGAAGGCGGCCACCGGGGGACGCTGTACGTCGTCCACGCGGGTGATCTCGATAAAGTTGATCGATCCGGTGTTGCGGTGGGACGTCAGGGTCAGCCGCCCGTCCGTCACGTCCACCAGGGTGGAGGTGCGGAGGAAATCGGTTAAATCGAGATTGATGTCCACCAAGGTCTGGCCCTCCACGCGGAGCAGGTTCTGGGTGTTGTCGGAGGCGGATCCGACTTTCACGGCGACACTGTAGCGGCCGTTGGGCACTTCGATTTCCCAGGCGGCCGGTGCGCTGATCCTCTGCATCCCGTACAGGTCATCGAAAAATTCGTCATCGGGGGTCACCGCCATATGGGTGACGACCCAGTCGGGTTCCGCAAAAGCGACCCCCGCGAGCCGCCCCAGGGAATCCATTGCGTTGGGAACGGTGTCCAGATCCGCATCCGGGAAACGGGCCAGCACCAGGCCGGGAGCAGAGGTAGTGCGCAGAAGTTCCGCGCCGACTTCAGCCAGCCCGCGCTCGATCTCCGCCTAGGACAGGCGGGCATCAAACTGGACCATGACATGATCCGCGACCGAAATCAGCGTGTCGGGCACCGGCGACCAACTGCCGTCGGTGCGGCGCGAAAAGCGTTCTTCGACCCGGAGCAGGGGGTATTTAAACGCCGGTGTTTCCATCAGCCGCAGGCGTCCGGGCCGACCTTTCTCATCCGGCTCCAGGTCCCGCCGGTCCTGTTCTTCAGCTCCCCCCACAAGTGCGCCAAAGGTGAAAGCAGCTCATGGGGGGAATTTTGGACGTAACGCGCCTCCGGCAGTGCCGGGTCCGGTTCACGGGTATTTCCCGGGGCGGAAGGGGAAGGTTCCGAACGTGCAGCGGCGGTCTCCGGAGTGGCTGAGGCCGTTAGGGATTCGCCGCGCTCGGCCGGTGCTTGTTCGGAGGAAGACAGAATATCAGCCCCACCTCCGGTGACGGAATCCATGTCTCTTTTTTGGACAGACCAAATAGCCGCCAGGGCGAGCACCGCGATCAAAACCAGGAACCATTTCTTAAATTTATCGATCATATGCAGCATCCTTCTTAAAAAAACAGGCCGTTCTTTACTCCAAACCGATACGAATACGTAAAAAGATCATGTCCGGATCTGTGGAGGGCGTGTGCAGGAAAACCAGCCGCCCGTCCTGCAGGGACAGCGTGAACTGTTCCTCCAGGCCCCAGCCGTTTTCGGTGAGTGGGAGCGCCCCGTGCGCGGCCTGGGCAAAGTAGACCACCCCGCCGGCGCGGTAGGTGTGACCGTCGATAACCCCCTCTCCGAGGGGCGCAAAGCGCAGGCCAATTCCACCATGTCCGTCCCGGACAATCTCCGGCAGACCTTCGTTCACCACTGCCGTGGGGTGCAATCCCAGGGCATAGCGCGCGAGATTACTGATGCCTTCACGCTCAAAGAGCGGTTCGCGTTCCCCTTCGGGCAAGGTCGCCGCCCACTGGGTGTAGGGATCTGACACCTCCCCGGAAACGCTAATCTCCACCTGGGCGAAGACGGTCACCTCTCCGTCGTGCGCGGTCAGCCGCAGGGTGTAGGTCCCATTAACTGCAAACGTGACGGAGATTTCCGCCGCTTCCGGGTCTGAAATCACCGCGCCCTCCGGCCCGGCTTCCACCGTCCACAACAGCGTGAGGGCGGAGCCGTCCGGCAGACCGTCGTCGCTCACGGTTCCCAGGAACACACCGCTGTTCTGTCCCGGTTCAATGGGATCGCGCAGCGCCACGGAAACACTGGGGGCCTGATTGACCGGCCGGGCCTGCGGCAATGCCGCGCGCTCGGCGTCGGTGAGGATCCGGTCATAAAGCCGGGTTTCATCTATCCGTCCTTTCCAGGCCGTCGAGTCGTTAGACAGACCTCCCACGCGGAAGAGGGTCGAACTGTTGACCCCGCCGGAAGGCGCGGTCAGGCGGGTCATGCCAACATGCCGTCCGTTGACGAACAGAACGGGATGATTTTCCAGGCTGCTCTGGTCATAACTCAGAACCACGTGAACCCAGTCGTTGGCGGGCAGGCGGTACTCACTGACCCAGACGCCGTTGGTGCCGTGTGCGCTCTGGAAGCGCAGACGCCCCTCCCCGTCGGTGAGGAAAAACCGGGCCCGATTGTTGTTATTGCCCCGGAAACTGAAAATATGGCGTCCGTTGTTTCTGTCCGATGGCGCAACCGTGCTGTTGATCCAGGCGGCAAACGTGAATTGGGGGGGCTGACTCTGCTGGGCCTCCGCATATTGGGTGTTCGAGGCGGTACTCTGATAGGCGTTACCCTCGACACCGGCGGCAAACGCCACCGAACCGATCAGCGTGAGGTCCAGTCCGTTCCCGGAACTGTCCGCCGCGGTGGAACCTCCGGTCTCATTGAATTTCCAATACCCCAGCAGCCCGTCCGCCAGGGACATGACCGGGCCGAGGGGCGAAATCAGGGTGATCACCGGTGCCCGGTTGACCGACAGGGGAATGGTCTGCGCCGAGGCGGAAAATCCGTTGTCCGCCACCAGCGTCACCGGGAAAAGCGTGACGTCCGTATCCGGGGCGGTGCCGGAGAGCGTGCCTGTGCCGTCTCCGTTGTCTGTGAAGCTCAGCCAGCCCGGCATCTCCACCACCTCGAAGGACACGGGAAATCCCGACGGGTCCGTGGCGGAGATCCCGGCGGTGTAGAGCGCGCCCATATTCACCAGCAACTCCGGGAGGCTCCCGAACACCGGAGCCGGAGGCAGGCTGACAGGCTCCACCCGAAGCGTCCAGGTCAACTCGGTTTGAAGCACTCCGTCAGAGGCCAGCAGGGTAATCGTCTCCTCTCCGGGGGAGGAGGGCGTTCCGCTCAGGAGCGCCCGGTGGGTTCCGGCAGGCGAAAGGCTCAGCCAGGCGGGGAGATCCACGGGAGTGATGGAAACGTCATCTCCGTTGGCATCGGTCACCACCACGTCGAAAACATAGCTCTCCCCCACCCGGGCCACCGTGAGGGGCTGGGTTACAAATTCCGGAGCCACATTGGCAATGGACAAATCACCGGGATCAAACACCACTCCGCCGCCATCCGCCAGGGAAGCGAAATCGGTTTCGATGAAATCGGAGGGCATCGTGGTCCCGCGGGACAATCCCACCACGGGGTTGTTGGCGTTCGGATGACAGGTCAGCCAGGTGATGGTCAGCACGCCGTCGTCATGAAATTCGATCTGAAAGTTGCTCCGGTCGTTATTCCCTCCGAAACGGGGCACCTCGGAGAAGGTGACCACGGTGCGGTCATCGGCGGCATTTCGCCCCGCAAAGATTTGCCCCTGACTGGTGGGATTCAAATCCCGGAAATAGCCCGAAACTCGCTGACGATTAAAGTGATTTTGCAAATTCGGAGTCAATTGAGCGTCCCCGGAACGAAAAGTCACATACCCGTTGCTGCCCACGTAAAAGGTGGTGTGGGTGGTGCCGTAAAACTGCGCGGGCAACCCGGTGACCGTCCAGAACCCGTCATCAACCGATCCGGTGAGCGTTCCCCCGGTTATCAGATCCGTATGACCCGCGGTGTCACTCGGAAACGCCGTGACCGTCTCAAGCGTTGCCTGGTAAAAACTGTCCGATCCGTCGGGGGTAAACGTGACCCGGCGGTTCTGCAGATCGAAGGCCGACTTGGTCTGGCCAGCCGAAAACCACTGTGTGAAATGATCGATCAGGTTGTTGTCCAAAAGATTCAGGGTCGCGGTGCCGGTCCCGATCCCGTAGGCCGGATCCTCCACAACCGTCA
>PXDP01000017.1 GCA_003565035.1 PVC group bacterium
AGCTTTCGTTGGTGGAGGGATGAAAGAAAACGGAGGCTCCGGCCATGGCTTCGTGTTTTTCCTGTTCGCTGACGAATCCCAGATCGAGAATATACGGTTTCAGGGCTTCGGGGGCTTCGTACTCGCCGCTGCCGGTGAGGACCAGGTGGAAGGGGGTCTGATTGCGCTCGCGGTAGGCATCGAGATAATGCAGCAGCAGAGGGGTGTTTTTTCCGCCCTCACGGCGGCCGCAGTAGAGGACATAAGGGTGTTGCAGTCCGTGCCGGGCTGCGAAGGCTTTAGAATCCGCTTCGAACGGGTCCATGCCCATGCCGACCACGGGATTGTTTTCGTCGCCGAGTCCGTAAAGCCGCCGGGCCAGGTCCCGCTCCGGTTCGGCGTTGAACAGACGGCCTTTCACCCGCAGAAACATGTCCCGGACAATGCTCAGCTCCGCAAAAGGCTCGTCGTGCAGGCAGGGGATCAGCCAGGTGCGCTCCGGGGCGATATGGGTGACATCCAAGGTGATGCCAAAGAGATAGGGGCCGACCAGAATGGCGTCGAATTCGGATGCGTGCGTCTCCAGCCACTGGTTCAGTTCGCGGCTCCGCACGCTGTTGGCGGCCCATTCTTCTTCGTCTGCGCGGGTAAGGGGCTGGCGGCGGTCGATTTTGCCCTGAAGGGTCAGAAAGCGGTCCAGGTTGCGGTCGGTGTTCACCGGAAAATAATGCACGGTCATGCCTTCGGCGCTTTCGGTGCCGACGGGGCGTTCGTTTTCCCAGGTAAAATGGTTGCGGGCGCAGGAGGTGAGCAGATGCACCTCATGCCCTGCGGCGGCGCTGTGGACCGCGAGTTTGCGGATTAAGGTTTCTGCGCCACCGACAATTCCTTCGGTGGCATAGCGCAGGGTGACAAAGACCAGCTTCATGCGGCGGAGTTCTCCCCGGACTGGGGCTGTCCCGCCTCCAGGGCGGCGATGCGGGCCTCCAGAGCCGCAATTTTCTTTTCGCTCTGCTGGTGGGTGGATTCCAGGGCGGTCACCAGCAGGGCGTTCATCTGGTTTTGCTGACTCCACATACGGAACGTGTAAAATTTCAGCAGTTTCCAGATTACGGTTTTCAGGCTGACGAGCAGTTTGCCTTTCAGGCCGGGGCGGCGGTCCTCGATGGCGAAGTCATTGATATCGACCACCACCGTATCCCGGAGACAGTTCAGATAGAAGCGCAGCAGTTCCTCGCTGTCGGCCATGTACATGAGATTGTGGCGTTCGGCGCGGGCGATGCAGGCGCCGTCGTAGACGCCCTCGCGGCGCTTGCGGTCCACTTCGGCACGGATTTCGGCCACCAGTGCGGCGGCATCCACACCCTCAGCGCCCAGATTAACAGTCAAGGTCTCAGCTTCATCATTCATGCCCCGCTTATATGCGGATGGAAACGGAAAGTCAAAAGAAGAGACTTCGGGGGGAGTTTTCCGATAAAAAAAACGCCGATCCGGGTGGATCGGCGTTTTGAGTTCAGGCTTGGGTCCCGCTTATTCTTTGAAGGCGGTGACGAGGGCCTGGACACTGGCTTTGGCATCGCCGAGGAGCATGCGGGTGTTTTCGCAGAAGAACAGGGGGTTTTCCACGCCGGCGTAGCCGGGACGCAGACTGCGCTTGAGCACAATACAGGTCTTGGCGAGGTCGACGTTGATGATGGGCATGCCCCAGAGCGGGCTGGTTTCGTCGGTCCGCGCCGCGGGGTTGACGACGTCGTTGGCTCCGATGACGATGGCGACGTCGGTGGCGGCCATGTTGGGATTGACGTCGTCGGGTTCGACGAGCTGTTCGTAGGGTACGTCGGCCTCGGCGAGCAGCACGTTCATGTGTCCGGGCATGCGTCCGGCCACGGGATGGATGGCGAAGGAGACTTCGCAACCATTTTCCTCAAGCAGAGCGGCAAGTTCTTTCACCGCGTGCTGCGCCTGGGCGACGGCCATGCCGTAGCCGGGGACGAACACCACGCTGGAGGCGGATTCGAGGATGTAGTAGGTGTCGTCGGCCGAGATCGGCTTGGCTTCACCTTCCACGTCTTTTCCGGCTCCACCGCCACTGGCACTGCCAAAGCCGCTGAAGAGCACGTTGCTCAGACTGCGGTTCATGGCTTTGCACATGATGCCGGTAAGAATCAGTCCGGAAGCTCCCACCAAGGCACCGGCGACGATGAGCACAGTGTTGCTGATGATAAACCCGGCGGCACAGGCGGCCAGTCCGGAGTAGGAGTTCAACAGGGCGATGACCACCGGCATGTCGGCTCCGCCGATGGGGATCACGACCATGACCCCGAAGGCGAAGCTGAGCAGCACCGCGAGGAGAATCCAAATGCCGGCGAAGTTGAAGGTGAAGAGCAGTCCGCCCGCCAGCAGTGCGCCAAGCAGGGCAATGCTGATGATTTGCTGGCCTTTGAACTGAACGGGTTTGCCGTCAATTTTTTCGGACAGTTTCAGGTAGGCGATCATGGAGCCGGTGAAGGTGACTCCGCCGATGACGACCGCGAGATAGAGCGGGATGGCTTCGGCGACGGTGAGCTGGCCTCCGGGCGGATTGACCTGCGAGGCCCAGCCGACAAAGAGGGAGGCGATACCGCCGGAGCCGTTGAACAGGGCGACCATTTCCGGCATACCGGTCATGGGCACTTTCTTGGCGGCCACGGCGCCGATGGCGGAACCGATGGTGATGCCGAGCAGAATCCAGATCCAGGAGAAGCCGGTGCCGACCAGGGTGGCGACCACCGCGAGCCCCATGCCGCAGGCGGAGAGCATGTTGCCCTGCCGCGCGGTGGCAGCGGAGCCCAGGCGTTTCAGGCCGATGATAAAGAGAACGGATGCAATAATGTAGACGAATTCCTGCATGATCAGGCCTCCTCCTTCTTCTTGGTCTTGAACATGCCGAGCATGCGGTCGGTGACCAGATAGCCGCCGACCACGTTGACGGTGGCGGTGATGACCGCCAGCAGGCCGAGCAGGATGGCTGCGGGGCCGGTGACGTTCTGCATGGCCAGCAGGGCGCCGACGATGGTGATCCCGGAGATCGCGTTGGAGCCGGACATCAGCGGCGTGTGGAGCTGGGAGGGGACCTTGGTGATGAGTTCCACACCCAGGAAAATCGCCAGAGCGAACACGAAGAGGGTGAGGCCCAGGCTGCCGCCACCGGAGGAGGCGACTGCCGCGGTTTCGCCCGCAGCTTCGGCCATTTCGGCCTGATGGTGAATGAGAGCCTCCCGGAGCAGGCTGAGTTCAGCCTGGAGATGCTCAATGAGGGAAATATGTTGTTCCATGATTAACCGATCCTTTCTTTGATCACGCTGTGAACCACTTCGCCCCCGTGGGTGAGCAGCGCGCCTTCGACGATTTCGTCTTCGCGGCGCAGCTCCAGGGTATTGGTTTCTTTGTTCCAGAAATGCTGGATGAAGTTGAAGAGGTTACTGCCGTACATCTGGCTGGCGTCGTATGGAACGCGGCCTTCGAGGTTGGTGTCGCCGACGACGGTCACGCCGTGGAGCACCACATCCTCATCGGGTTTGGAGCCTTCAACGTTCCCGCCGGAACCGGCGGCCATATCGACGATCACGCTGCCGGGGGTCATGCCCGCAATCTGTGCGTCGGTGATGAGTTTGGGCGCGGGGCGGCCGAACAGTTTGGCGGTGGTGATGACGATGTCGCTTTTGGCGATCGCCTTGCCCATGGCCTCCTGCTGCTTGGCGAGCTGCTCGGGAGTGAGTTCTTTGGCGTAGCCGCCGGCGGTCTGACCGGTTTCACCCAGATCGATTTTCAGGAACTTCGCGCCCAGAGAGGCGACCTGTTCTTCAACCACCGGACGGGTGTCAAAGGCCTCCACACGGGCACCGAGGCGCTTGGCGGTGGCAATGGCCTGAAGTCCGGCGACACCGGCGCCGATGACAAACACTTTGCAGGGGGACAGGGTGCCGGCCGGGGTCATCATCATGGGCAGACTGCGCTGCAGTTTGGCGGCCGCCTGAATGACAGCCGCATAGCCGGCCAGACTGGCCTGGGAACTGAGGGCGTCCATTTTCTGGGCGATCGTGGTGCGCGGAATCATTTCCATGCAGATCGCGCTCACCTTGGCGGCGGCGAAGGCTTTGACGTTGTCGAGGTCGAAGAAGGGATCCAGGTAGCTGACGTGAATCGCACCCTCTTTCAGGCCGTCGGGGCCGGCGGGTTTGTTCAGGCGCAGGACGACATCGGCTTCGGCAAGGGCGGCATTCAGATCACCGGCCACGGTGGCACCGGCCTCTTCGTAGGCCTTGTCTTCGATGTGAAGGGTGGAGCCGAGACCGGCTTCCACCTGCACGGTGGCGCCGAGTCCGACAATCTTCTTCACGGCCTCGGGGAGGACCGGTATCCGGGTCTCACCCGCTTTGGTTTCTTTGGGAATGAAGAATAGCATAGGCTTTTGGGGTTGGGGTTAATGAAATCTAGAAAAAAATTTCTTTCACTATCCATAATACAGTGAAATCAATTTGAAAGGAAACAAGCGTAATTTTTTACCTATCGTAACCCTGAAAGGTTATTTGATTAAACTTTAGTGGCCGAACGCTGCTTTTGGGGATCGAGTTGTGCGGGCTGACCGGTGAAAGTGCGGCAGATTTTGTTGAGCAGATCGGAGGTGGAGAGGCCCTCGACCATGGGAGCCAGGCGGATTTCGCCCCCGTTGGCTTCGACGATGTCGCGCCCGCTGACATAGTGGCTCCAGTCCTCTGCTTTGACGAGGATATCGGGAAGCAGCCGGGCGATGAGGTCTTTGGGTTCATCTTCGTCGAAGAAGACGACCGCATCCACGCATTCCAGGGCGGCGAGGAGGGCGGCGCGGTGTTGTTCGGCAACCAGCGGGCGTTTGTCGCCTTTGATGCGGCGGATGGAGGCATCGGTATTGAGGCCCACAATCAGCCGGTCGCCCTGGTTCCGGGCCCATTCCAGATAGGCGGTGTGTCCGGCATGGAGCAGATCGAAGGTGCCATTGGTCATGACCACGGTTTCCTGCGCAGCTTTCCAGAGGCTGCGCAGTTCGCCGGCGGTTTTGGGTGGGAGAATCTTGCTTAGAGCGGACAGGGACATGGCTTTTATGTGTCAGAATCCCAAAGAGAGATCAAGCACAAGCTGGATTCAGTTGGGCGCATCCCGGACTGGATGTTAGAGGGCGGGTGTGCCGTTGTCGAAGCTGTCCTCAGCTTTGATCTTTGAGCCCGAAATCAGGTTCAGCAACTGAGGACCGTTGCAGCTACGGCACAAAAACACTCATTGCGGCACAAAAACACTCATTGTGGGATACGCCCAGTCAGAAAAATAACCGATTTTTATTCGTGCACTTTTTCTGGTTGAGGCGTATTCTTGTAATCATGAGAGAAGTTCAGATTAGTAAGAGTGGGCAGACCATGCTGGAGTACACCCTGGTTTTGGCCCTGACCCTGGGGGTGTTGATCAGCCTCGGGTTCTTCGTATACGTGTTTAAAGAACATGGAGGACGTATTTTGGACTTGGTGTCTTCAACTTACCCGTAATTTTCACCCTGTATCTGTAAATTTATCTTGTTTTCTTCTTGTGTCTGTCTTTTAGTAGCGTCGAATTCGTAGTTTTAATCGAATGCAACCCAAATGCTTCCAACGAAGCCGGAGGTCAATAATGAACCATCAGAATAAACATGCAAAGAAAAGCGGCCAGACCATGGTCGAGTATATTATTATCGTCGTGATCGTCGCCATTGCCGCGATCGCGGTGTTCGGCGTCTTCAGCGACCGTATCCGCGGAATGCTCGGCGGAGCGACCGAAGAGCTGGGCGGAGATTCCGGCACGGCCACCTCGGAAACGTCGGTCAGCATTATGCAGGGGCTCTGAAATACACCCTCTCAGTCCGGCCCTGGCAACCGTGCCGGGCCGCCGGGCACCGGAGCACCCCGCCATGAGCCGTGCATTCACATCGCCGCATTCTACCTTTGCGAGCGTCTCAACCGTCCCTTCCTCCAAATCGGGGCAGGCGGTGCTGGAGTCGTTTGGCGTGATGATGCTGCTGTGTCTGATCCTTTTCGGCATGGTGCAACTGGTGCTGATGCAGACCGCCCGGGAGATCAACCAATATGCGGCGGATGCCTCGGTGCGCGCCCGGGCGGTGGGATTCAATCCGTTTATGGTGTTCAAGGTGAACCGGGTCGCGAGCATTGCCAATGCGGGGCGGATGGAGACCCCCGAAAGGACCCGGATTGGCGATGCGGATCTTTGGAATCAGCAAACGGCTGGGCAGGCGTTCCGTACGGCTATTCAGAGCAACCCGCGGTCCCGTCAGTTTACGGAGATCGAGCAATTCACGATTCCGCTGTATCTGGGGGCTCAAACCCCTGCGCAGTTACCGGGCATTCTGGAGTATGCGGACTGGGATCAGGTGAGCGCTCCGATCTATACGGGCAGTCCGGGCTTTACGGTCGGGGTGAGGACGCGCCAGAATTTCCGACTGCGCATGCCCTTTTGGCGGGCGTTTTCCTCGCGTGACCACATTCGCCTGGACGCGGAGGCGCGTCTGGCGGATCATGCGGACCTTTACCTGGATCGGTGATCATGAAAAAGCGCATCGATACATTTCCCCCCTCCGCCCCGCCAATACGGCGATTGTCGGTCCGAAATCAGCACCGCAAATCGGGACAGACGCTGATTTTCATGACCATGGTGGTGGTTATGCTGGCCTTTGCGGCTCTGTTCTATTTTGATGTGCACAAATTGCTGCATGTGAAGGCGGTGAGCCGCAACGCGGGCGACGCGGCGGCACTGGCCGGGGCGCGCTGGCAGGCGATCAGTCTGAATCTGACCGGGGATCTGAATCTGGCCCGGGCGCTGGCGCACATTGAGAGTCTTTCCGCCGGTCAGCCGCCGGGGGCGGATGCCGAAGCGATCGAAGAGCTGCAGCGGCGGATTGCGTTTGCCGGGCCGGTGTTCGGGTTTATGGCGGCCCAGCAGGCGGCGAAGAACAACGGCATCTTTAATCAGCCCGCGTTTTCTGATTCGCTGCGATCGCACATCTTCATTGTGGAAACAGAGTATGTGGAGACGCTTCCGGAACCGTTCGCCCCGATGCCCCCCTACGCGAACGGCTGGATGGAATATGCGGACATGCTGCGCGTCTTTCTGGATCAGGGGCTGGCGGTGGATGCGGGCTGGACCTATTTCGGTGCCTATGCGAATATGAACCATCTCCTGCTGACACCCGAATTTTACGACGCAATTGCCGGCCGGAGCTGGTGCTGGTTTTACAACAATGCTTTGGATACCCTGCAGGACTACAACGATTGGACGGACTGGGGGGATTTGCCGCCGATTCTGCGTTCGCCGCCGGTGAATGCGGAGGTCTTCGGCCTGCATTTGCAGCGTTTCCGGGTGTTGGATGCGATTCCAGTGCTGAATCCGGACCTGAGCTGGGAAGAAACCCTTGCCCGCCTCCGAAGTTTGCGGAGAGATGCCGATCCTGAACTGTTGGAGGATTACAATGCCAACTGGGCCTACTATTCCGGCCGCTGGTCCACCTGGACCGGTCATATGCGGGATGGATTTCCCTGGGACGGGGATATCCGGGGGGAATTCGATTATGGCGGCGCGGATGCGGCGGTGCGGATTATGACGGAAACCGAGCGGCATACGGGATTTCAGGGAGGCGACACGGTGAACTGGACCGCCGGGGCCAAGCCCTTCGGCTTTCTGGAGGGGCCTACGCGTCCGAACACCTACGGGCTGGTGCTGCCGGCGTTTACAGATGTGCGGCTGATTCCGATCGACTCCACCCTGAGTGCCGGCGGCGGATCGCTGCGGCCGGGCTGGCTGGAATTTATCATGGTCTATCTGCCGGACTATATGGAGCACGGCCCCTCGGTGCTTCCTTCCGGCAACTGGTATGCACAGCAGTTGCGCACCTGGGAACAAAATCAGTTCCGTCAAACCGGGATTCAATGGATTCTGGCTAACTCAGCCCGCTGTCACCGGCCGCCGTCCGGCTCCGGGGGCAGCAGTTCAGGAGGGACGATGCATGGACACTAAGATAGAGGTCAGAGGTCAGAGGTTAGAGGGTAGGGCTAAGAGGATAGAGGATAGAGGTCGGAGGAGGGAATTGCACCCTCTGAATTCTACCCTCTACCCTCTACCTTCTGAATTTCCCTCTAAATCCGGTCAATCGATTATTGAATTTTGCATTGGGCTGGTGGGGATTCTGACGGTGATTGCGGGGGTATTCCAGTTGGGGGTGCTGGGGATGGGGCGGACCGAGGCGCGGGTGGAGGCGGTCCGCAGGGCATCGGAACGCAGTATGTTGCCGGAAAGCGCCGGAGTGTATTTGCCCCGCTTTGTTTATCAGATGGACGCAGGAAGGGACGGGTTCACCTATTCGGTGGATGACCAGATGATTGGTGGCGGGGCCGGTGAAGCCTACGATCGGCTGGCAGCTCCTATGGTTCCGAATCAGATGCGGGTCTATTCCCCGCGCAGTGAGGTTTCCCAGATGCGCGATGAAGATGATATGCTGATCGCCATGGGCCTGGTGCCCGGAACCGGGCGGACGAACAGCATTCCGGTGCTGCCGGTGGTGCGGCGGCTCTTTTTTAACCGTCACACTGTGGATATCGACGTGCAGGTCTGGTCCACCCGAACCGGAGACATTCACTGATGCGTCGGCGGTTCGTCATGCTTTGTCTGGTCCTTGCGGGCGGTCTGGGGACCGGTCAGGTCTTCTGGCGGCGTCCGCGCGCAGTGCCGGGGGACTGGGTGCGGGGAATTCAGGCACCGGTCCGTTTGCAGGAGGGCCGCGGCGAGATGGAACTTTTCGCAGTGGAGGGATCGTTGACGGATATCGAGCACGATTTGCGCGGGCGTTATGGGGAGGATCTCGCCTGGATGCCGGGAGAGCATGTGGCTTGGGCCGCCGCAATGTCGGGCGGGGAGCTGCACCGCTATCTGATTCAGCCGCAGCCGGATCTGAGCGGATTCTGGGTGGTGTCCATGCGGCAGCGGGTCTCGGAGGCGGGCCGTCCGGGCATTCCGCCGGAAAATCATCAGCTCCGGGAGCTGCCCGCTTTTCCCCAGAGTCAGCCCAGCTTTTTTACCCGTAACGAGGACTCCCGGATGGCGTTGGAGGTTTCGGTGACCTTTGCGCCGCCGGAATCGGTGATTGAGCAGTTGGACGCGGCGCTGCAGGGAGACGGCTGGACGCCGGCGCCGACCAATCTGGGGGGGATGCGCATGTATTTTCGGCGGGAACATCTTGCCATTTTGAGTGCAAACCGCGACAAGGAGGGCACCACCCGGGTGGTGCGGCTTCACAAACCCCTTCACAAATCCGCGGGAGTTCGCTAAGGTGACGCGTTCACGCATTGGAGACAACAGCTTATGAAACAAAAACTGGTTCTGATTATCGCCGGCGGCATGGGCCTGCTGGCCTTTGTGCTGACGCATGTGTATTTGAACAACGAACTGGAGCGCATTTACGAAAACGCGACCACGGTTTCGGTGATTGTGGCGCGGGAATCGCTGCCGGCGGGAACGGAGCTGACCCTGCAGAATATGGATGTGGTGACGGTGTTCGAGGCCAGTGTCGGGCGTCAGGTGTTCCGCGCTGAACAGCGTGAGATTCTCCAGGGCCGCACCCTGCGCTATCCTTTGCAGCGGGGCGACATGCTGAGCTGGGTGCATGTGGGCGCGAATCTGGACGAAATTACCGGTCTGGCTCCGGCGATCCGCTCGGGGATGCGGGCGATTTCGGTGCCGGTTTCGGCGGAGACGGCGGTTAGCGGTCTGGTGCGTCCGAACGACCGCGTCGACATTCTCGGGACCTTCAGTTTTGTGTCTGAAACCAATCCGGCGGAGATGGAAACGGTGACCTTCACGGTTCTGCAGGATGTGACGGTGCTGGCGACCGGTCAGGAAACCGCCCGGCAGGAATTGGAGGTGGTGGGCGGGGCCCGGCGCCGGGGGAGTTACAACACGGTGACCATTGCGGTCTTCCCGCAGGAGGCGGAATTGCTCGCTTTTGCCATGAATACCCGGGGGAGTCTGACGCTCACCCTGCGCAATCCTTCGGATACCGGCGTTCCGGTCAGCGGGGATCCGGTGAATTTTGATCATCTGCAGCGGGAACTGCCGCGTCTGAATGAAAGCCGTCAGCGGGCCCTGCAGGAGCTGCGCGGCAGTGGCAATCTGGGAACGATGGGGCGCTGAAGATGGCCAACGTGCTTCAACTGGTGATCCAACAGGAGGGTAAAGCGGAACAGCGCTTCAACCTTCCGTTTGGCGTGTACACGCTGGGTCAGGATCAGAGCAATAAACTGGTGCTCAAGGATGACACAGTCTCCTGGAAGCACGCGGTGCTGAGTGTGCGGGAGGATGAGCTGGCGGTGGAGGATCTCAACAGCACCACGGGTACCTATGTGGACGGTCAGCGGGTGCGGACGCGTCAGGTCTTTGCCCCCGGCAGCCGTCTGCAAATCGGGGCGTTCACCCTGAAAATTCTGGAACCGGCCCCGCCCAAACCGGCGACGCCGCCGACACCGCCGCCGCCCAAGCCAATGCCGCCGCCGAAAGCGCCGCCTTCGGGTGCACAGCAGGATCCACCGCATGTGCGGCGTACTACCCTGAGTCCTGAGGCGCGCATCCGCCGGGACATCAAGCGGCAGGTGCATAAAGAGCTGCTCGACCGCCTGGATCTTCGCCGCATGACCGCCGAAAACATCGGCGAAACCGCCCTGCAGGACCGCGCCCGCGAGCTGGTGGATCAGATTATCGACGATGTCCGCAGCCGCCTGCCCGCTAAAATCGATCCCCAGAAACTGGCGGATGAAATTTATAACGAGGCAGTCAAACTGGGTCCGCTGGAGGATTATCTGGCCGATGATTCGATCACCGAGGTGATGGTCAACGGGCACGATCAGATTTATGTGGAGCGCGAAGGGCGACTGGTCAAAGCGGAGACCACCTTTGTGGATGATGCCAGTGTGCAGGCGATCATTGAGCGGATTGTGGCTCCGCTGGGACGTCGGATCGATGAGAGCAAACCCTATGTCGACGCCCGTCTGCCCGACGGCAGTCGCGTGAATGCCATTATTCATCCGCTCTCGCTGGTGGGCCCGTGCATCACCATCCGGAAATTCTCCAAAATTCCGTTCACGGTGGAGAAGCTGATTGAATTCAACGCGCTATCGCGGGGGGCGGCCGAGTTTATCGATATTTGTGTGAAGGTCCGTAAAAACATCATTGTTTCCGGGGGAACCGGCACCGGGAAAACCACCTTTCTGAATGTGGTGAGCGGGTATCTGCCGGAGACGGAGCGCATTGTGACGGTGGAGGACGCCGCCGAACTGCGGCTGCCGCAGGAGCATGTGATCCGGCTGGAATCGCGGCCGGCGAATATTGAGGGATCCGGTGCGATCACCATCCGGGATTTGGTGCGCAACGCTCTGCGCATGCGGCCGGACCGGATTGTGGTGGGCGAATGCCGCGGCGGCGAGGCACTGGACATGCTGCAGGCAATGAACACCGGGCATGAGGGATCGCTCACGACCGTTCATGCCAATACGCCGCGGGATGTGATTTCGCGTCTGGAGACCATGGTGCTGATGTCGGGGATGGATCTCCCGGTGCGCGCCATCCGTGAACAGATCGGCTCGGCGATTCATCTGATCATTCACCTGGGCCGGTTCACGGACGGTTCCCGCCGCGTTTCCAAGATTACCGAGGTGTGCGGCATGGAGGGTGATAAAATTATCCTGCAGGATCTCTTTGAATTCAAACAGGAAGGGCTCGATACGGACGGTAAAGTGATCGGTCAGCTGCTCCCCACCGGCAATGTGCCGACCTTTGTGGACGAGATCCGCTCCCGGGGCCTGCAACTGGATCCGGGTGTGTTTGATCCGCAGCGCGCAGAGGAGTTTGTCCGATGAATTTTGCCGTGTTTCCCTGGGTGATCGCGCTGCTCTATCTCGGCTGCTTCGGGCTGATGGCCTACGTGCTGGTGGCCGGCGTGCGCGAGGCGGTGGACGGTGTGTCGGATCAGTATTCCCGCCAGGCCTCCCGCGAACTGGAAAATCTCTTTCTGTTCATTCCC
>PXDP01000051.1 GCA_003565035.1 PVC group bacterium
CCGGGCGCCGGGCTGGTCTACCTCATCGCCGGACCGGCCACCAACACGGCGACCATGGCCGCCATGTCCCGCATGTTCGGCACCCGCGCCCTGGGGATCTACCTCGTTTCCCTCTCGGCCTTCGCCATCGCCGCGGGCTACCTGATCAACTTCTTCTGGGTCGCGCTCCCTGCATCCGCCACCGCCCACGGGGGCCACCTGCTACCCTCCTGGATCCACTTTCCCGCCGGCGTGCTGCTGCTGGCGCTGCTCGCGCCGTCCCTCCTGCGCTGGCGGAAACGGAAGGGCACGTGAGCCGGACGCCCTGCCGCAACGCGGTCTTCCGTCGGGGCTGAAGATTCGCTGCGCGAGAGCCAGTAAAGGATTGCCATGCACGGCGCCTTGTGACAGCCTCTGCCTGAACCCAAACGAAGGAGCGGTTGATGAGCATGATGCACAAAGGTATGCAATTCTGGTTGTTGGCGGCGATGATATCCCTCATGGCGGGGCACTCGGCACGGGGGATCGGGGCCGGCGCGTCGGCGAAGGTCGGCACGCTGGGCCTCGGCGGGGACGTGACCCTGGGCCTGTCCGATGCCCTCAGTCTTCGCGCCGGCCTGAATGGGCTCTCCTATTCCGCGGATATCGAGGACGAGGAGGATGTGGAGAACATCAACATCAAACTGAAACTGCAGACCGTACCGGGGCTGTTGGACTGGCATCCTTACAAAAGCAATTTCCGACTCTCGGCGGGCGCGCTCATCAATAGCAATAAGGTGACCCTCAACGCCGATCCCGGCGCGGTGATCAAGATCAACGACGTCGAATACGGGGTGGACCGCCTGGAAGGCGAACTCTCGTTCAACCGGTACTCCCCGTATCTCGGCATCGGCTACGGGAACGCGGCGCGGGGCGATCAGCGCCTGGTGTTCTCCTTCGACCTGGGCCTGATGTACCACGGTGCGCCGGACCTGGAAGCGCAGGCGACGGCCTCGAATCCCGCCCACCAAGCGGCGCTGGACCGCGACCTGGACGCCGAGCTCGAGGATATCCGCGATGATCTGCGCGCGTTCAAACTCTATCCCGTCCTGAGCTTCGGCGTGTCTTTCCGCTTCTGAGTTGGCAGGCACCATCCGTGCTTGTCAGCCCGCCTGCCTGGCAAGTGGCTCCTTCCGTTTGCAGACGGCCTATTTCCATTGTATGGTGGTTGACCGCGCACCCATGCGCGGAATAACCACAACACGGAGGTGCACCATGGCCAGTCGAAAAGGAAGCGCGGAGTGGAAAGGGGATCTCGCCAGCGGACAGGGGACCTTGTGCGTCGGGGACGGCCGCTTTGAAGGGGTGTACACGGCCGCATCCCGCTTCGGCGACGGAAAAGAAACCAATCCCGAGGAACTGATCGCCACGGCCCATGCGGCCTGTTTCTCCATGGCTCTCTCCCATGTGCTTGCGGAGGAGGGGTTCAATCCCGTTTCCGTGAAGACCGAGGCCAGCGTGCGCCTGGAGAAATCCGGCGACGGGTTCGCCGTCACGACGATTGAACTGGAAACGGAGGCCGAGGTGCCCGGCATCGATGACGCCACGTTCCAGCAACATGCCGAAACGGCCGTGCTCAACTGTCCGGTCTCGAAGGCCCTGTCCAGTTGCGATATCCGCCTTTCCGCGCATCTGGTCTACAAACCGTAGCACCCCCCGCGCAGAAATCAGGGGCCGGTAGCGATTTTCTGGCCCACCGGCTCTGCGCCTGTCACGGACCTTATTGTCACGTCGACATGGAGATGCGACATTCAGGCTTGCGGCGCGCACGGGCGGATGAAAAGAAGGGTGAAAAAATTCGACAAACCCGTTGACAGTCCAGTGGCGGCAGCGTATACATACACGTCTTTGCCGGGGAGACCGGCGGCGCAGGAACGGGAGACCGGGACGAGGCCGCAAATAAATCGAATAAAAATTGATTTAGCGAGTTGACACGGTGAGGGCGGCGGTGTAAGTTCATTGCTGCTTTAGAGAGAAAAAGTTCTTTGAAAACTGAATAGACGATGAAAGAAGAAACATGAGTTTCGCCGTTTCGAATTGGAAACGGTGAGATTTACTTAGTACCTTTCAAAACTTTTGAGTAAATGATTGAAGATGCGTCCCCCGCAGGGGGGACAGGGATTCAAACTTTTTTTAATGGAGAGTTTGATCCTGGCTCAGAACGAACGCTGGCGGCGTGGATTAGGCATGCAAGTCGAGCGGGATCCGCGTGTTCCAATTCTTCGGAAAAGGAGCATGTGGTGAGAGCGGCGAACGGGTGAGTAATGCGTAAACAACTTGCCTCCAAGTCGGGGATAGCCCATCGAAAGATGGATTAATACCGGATGTGATCCCCCTTCGCATGAAGGGGTATTTGAAGATGGGGACCTTCGGGCCTGTCGCTTGGAGATAGGTTTGCGTTCTATCAGCTTGTTGGTGAGGTAACGGCTCACCAAGGCTACGACGGATAGCCGGCCTGAGAGGGTGATCGGCCACACTGGGACTGAGACACTGCCCAGACTCCTACGGGAGGCTGCAGTCGAGGATCATTCACAATGCACGAAAGTGTGATGATGCGACGCCGCGTGGAGGATGAAGGCCTTCGGGTCGTAAACTCCTGTCAGGAGGGAGTAAAGCTTCGGGGTCAACACCCCCGGAGTCTGATAGTACCTCCAGAGGAAGCCACGGCTAACTCTGTGCCAGCAGCCGCG
>PXDP01000219.1 GCA_003565035.1 PVC group bacterium
AAAACAAACGGATGAAACCCATTTTCGTTGAACCCAAACAGTCCGATTTTCACATCGCCGGCCGCGTCGTCGGCGTCGTCCGCCGCTACTGAACGTCGACGTTTGCAGTGTAAAATGATTCGTTACCGTGGGGAAACCGGCAAACCAGTATTTTCCGCACGGATCCAGCAGGGAATGATCAATTTCCAAAGGGAAAAAGGAGAATCGGTGTTTATCGCTCATGCTTTAACCTTGGAGATTCCTTGTTGGGTGTTGGAACCCCGAAATACAACCCGAGTGTTTTCACTTCATTTTTCGCCAGTCTTCTTGTAGGGTACGTCTCTGTATTGAATGGTTAATCTACAAACAGGAGATGTTCTGATGAAAATTGGTGTGTTGCTGGCCGGGTGCGGTGTGTATGATGGCAGTGAGATTCAGGAAACCGTTTCGGTGCTGATTGCTCTGGACGAACTCGGCGTGGAGACGGTGTGCATGGCACCCGCCATGCCGCAGCATCATGTCATCAACCATACCCGGGGAGAAGAAATGTCACCCGCGCGGGATGTTCTCACCGAATCCGCGCGGATCGCCCGCGGCGACATTGCCGACCTTGCCGGGGTCAATCCCGCCGATCTGGACGGACTGGTCATCCCCGGAGGATTCGGCGTGGCCAAGAATCTTTGCTCCTGGGCGTTCCACGGACCCGAGGCCCGGGTAAACCCCGAAGCCGCACGCGTGATTGGCGCGATGATCTCCGCCGGCAAGCCCGTCGCCGCCCTCTGTGTGGCCCCGGTGCTGGTGGCCAAAGTGCTTCAGGAACTCGGACAGACCGCCGAAATGACGCTGGGCAACCCCGAAGGCGACTCGCCCTATGACATCGCCGCCTTCCACGGAGGCATCGAATCGGTCGGCATGACCCCCGCCACCTGTGCGCTTGGGGACATTGTCGTCGATGAAACCCGCAAACTCATCACCAGCCCCTGCTATATGATGAACGCCACCCCCGTGAAAATTCTAGAGGGCGTTCGCAAAGCCTGCACCCGCCTCGTGGAAATGGCCTGAGCCCTTCGGGCCTATATGCGTTCCACGGCCCCGGAAACCCGGGCTGCGCCCGGGGCTGAATATATTTCGACCCTCCGGGCCTCTCTTGTCAGATGGCCGTGGATGCCGTGTTCGGGAAAACAACATCTTGTATGTGGTGGGGTCAATCAGCCAGGCAGGTTGAAATATCCTTATTGCAGATCTGATCCGCATGAGCGATCCGGAGGGCCGCACTGGCGTGATGGAGGCGTTCGGATACAAACAGCTGCTATTTCATTTACAAACTGTGCTTGATAAATGAAGTTTTAAAAGGGTTACGGCCCATCGAAGAGTACGGTCGAAATGCTCACAGCCACCCACACACTCATCAGCAAAAAGCTGACGGACGGGATTGCTTTATAAAGCGGATCCCGCACCTTAATGTGCATACAGACCGCACCGGCCATCAGGAAGCAGAGCATGAAAGCGCCAACAAAGGCGGGCAGGGGATGAAAGAGGCCGGCAAGTACCAGCGTCCCGGCGGAGAGCTTCAGAACGCGGATTAATTTTCGAAAACCGTCTGAAAGGCCGTAGACTTTGAACTCCTCCTCCATCGTGGTCGAATCCCCGCCGCGGAAAATACCGGGCCTGCGGTACCGGAACCACCACACGTCATACATGGCAATTCCCAGAAAAAGTTGAAAAAATACGGTAATAAGAGTCATAGTCATTAAACGGTTCCCGGTCCCAAACCTTACAGTCGCAGGAAATAAGCCAGCGTCAGCCCCGTGTTGACCAGCAGGAAGACGCCTGCCTGCAGCGAGGCCATCACCCCGTCGCCCATGCGGATTCGCACGCCGAGCCCGGCCAGCATCTGCAGGGCCAGACCGGCCGCGCCCGCCAGACCGATCAGCGGAAATGCGAAGCCGGCCAGCAACGCCCCCGCACCCAGGATCTGGGTGCTGCCGACAAAAACTCTTAGCCGCGGCAGGCCGAAGCGTTCGAACTCCCGCTTCATCCCCTCCGTGAACAGACAGCCGAAACCGTACAGAAAAAACGCCAGGGCTGAAAACACATTCAAAAAAGGAAAGAGGGGAGGCGACATCCCCGAACCTACCCGCGAACGGTCAAAAACCAAGTGGCATGATATTGACCGTTGAGGGATCGCCTTGACTTCCGCCCGTCATTTCCTCAGTCTTCTCCTTTCTTTCACCCCCGAAGCCGCCTCTCGAATGTCCCCTGTCCTTGAAATCGAAAACCTGAATCTCTCCTTTGCTGCACAGCCTGTGCTCAGGAATTTTTCCATGACGCTGCGCGCGGGAGAGCGGGTGGTGTTGCGCGGACCGTCCGGCTGTGGGAAATCCACCCTGCTGCGCTGCATCCTCGGTTTTGCGGACACCGATGCCGGTTCGATCAGGATCTTCGGCGAAACGTTGAATGCCACCACGGTCTGGTCGCTTCGGAAAAAGCTGGCCTATGTGCCGCAGGAGCCGGAGCTGGGTGACGGATGCGGGCGGGACATGCTGGAGCAGCCGTTTCACTATCACGCCAACCGGCACCTGCGGGACCGCCTGAAGGAGATCCCGAACCTGCTGGACAAGCTGGGACTTGCCTCCGCCGTACTCGATAAAGACCTCCGCTCCCTTTCCGGCGGGGAAAAACAGCGGCTGGTCCTGGCCGGGGCCCTGCTGCTGGGGCGTTCGCT
>PXDP01000015.1 GCA_003565035.1 PVC group bacterium
CCATGCAGGCGGTATTCGACACCATCCGTCAGGTTGCGCCCAGCCGGGCCACCGTGCTTATTCAGGGGGAAAGCGGAACCGGTAAAGAACTGGTCGCCCATGCCCTGCACACCCTCAGCCCCCGCGAAAAGAACCCCTTCATTGCCGTTCACTGCGCCGCCCTGCCCGACACGCTCCTTGAATCCGAACTCTTCGGCCACGAGCGGGGAGCCTTCACCGGGGCCACCGAGGCCCGCAAAGGCCGCTTTGAGCTTGCCGACGGCGGAACGCTTTTTCTTGACGAAATCGGTGAAATTCCCGCCAGCACCCAGGTCAAACTCCTGCGGGTTCTTGAAGAACGCGCGTTTGAACGCGTGGGCGGCGGCGAAAGCATCGATGTCGACACCCGTCTGGTCGCCGCCACCAATCGGGATCTCCGGAAAATGGCCGAAGAGGGGGACTTCCGGGAGGACCTCTTTTTCCGCCTCAATGTGGTGCAAATCACCCTGCCGCCCCTGCGCGAACGCCGGGACGATATTCCACTGCTGCTCAACACCTATTTCCAGCAGTTCCGCACCGAAAACAACCGGCAACTCGAAGGATTCACCCCCGAGGCGCTGGAGGCCCTGATCCACTACCGCTGGCCGGGCAATATCCGCGAACTCCGCAACCTTGTCGAGCGCATGGTCGTCCTCACCCGCGGTGACAAAATCACCCTCCGCGACGTCCCCGGCGAAGTGCGCGACAACGGGGCCTCCCGCCGCATCCCCGGTCCGCTGGCCGGGGCCGTGTCCATGGAACAGGCGGAAAAACGCATGATCGAGCAGGCGCTCGCCGATCACGACGGCAACCGAACCCTCGCCGCCAAACAGCTCGGCATCTCGCGGCGGACCCTGCACAGGAAGTTGAATGAGTTTGGGCTCAGGTGAAGCTTTAAATCACCCAGGTTGGAGAAGTCAGTGCCCAAGTCTGCCGCCGCCAAAGTCCAACCAGAAAGCTGGTGTCAGCAATCAAGTCCATGGATTTTCTTTCACAGTGGAACGACCGTTGACCGTTTCCTCAAGAATCCGATCTTTTTCGTCATCCGTTAGTGGTTGAGAGTCCAGGAAGCTCAACATCGCGCCCATGGTTCCGGGAACGGGAACAACCTGCTTGACCACCGAAGAAAAAGAGTCTTTTGGCTTCCGTTTCCAGGATTTCAGCCGGGCATATGCTTCTTCGTCTAATGTTATCGTTTTCATATTTCATGCAAACACGAATAAAGAGAAATTGTCGAGATGATCCTGTTAGATTGCACTGCAAAAAATTCAAAGAAATAAGAACTCTCTTTATTACGGCTTTAAACTGTGCCATCGATTCAGGTATGCAAGATCCAGTCTTTTTTCCAAAACCCCGTAAATTTCAGCCGCTGGCCGGTGTCGTGGACACCTGCAAGCTTTCTGATATGGCCGCGTTGAGCGACCTTGCGGTTCCGGGCCGCTTTGAAAGCGCAGAGGCATACCGGCTGGAGATTTCTCCCGCGCGGTTCTCGCTTGAGGTTGGCGGCGACGCGGCGATTGCCTACGCCTGGTCCCATCTTCAGCAATGGCGGGAGCACGCGCCCAATGCGGTTCCTGCCGGAATTCTGGAGGATGCACCCGCCTTTGACCGGCGCGGCTTCATGCTCGACATCAGCCGCGGTAAAGTCCCCACCCGGGAGGGGCTGGCCCGCTGGGTCCGCCTCCTCGCCGCCTTCCGCTTCAACGAACTCCAGCTCTATACCGAACACACCTTCGCCTACCGCGATCACCCGGATGTCTGGCGCGAAAGCTCTCCCGTCACCCCGGAAGACATTCTCTGGCTGCAGGATCTTTGCGCGGATCACGGCATCACCCTCGTTCCCAATCAAAACAGCTTCGGGCACTTCGAACGCTGGATCAAACATCCCGCTTACCGACGTTTTGCCGAAAGCCCGGACGGCTTCGTAACCCCATGGGGCGAACAGCGCTCCTGCGGATCGGTCCTCAAACCCGACCCCGCCTCGCTGGAACTGGTGTGCGGTCTGCTGGACGAACTGTTGCCGCTTTTCAACGCGCCGCGTGTAAACATCGGCTGCGATGAAACCTTTGAACTCGGCCAAGGGGCCAGCAAAGCCCGCTGCGCGCAGGAGGGACATGCCGCAGTGTACACCGGGTTTGTCCGCAAAATCATGGATCATGTCCGCGAACGCCATGGGAAGCGCCCCGAATTCTGGGGCGATATTTTAAACAGTCACCCCGAACAGCTCCGCAACCTCCCCGCCGAAGCCACGGCCCTTGAATGGGGCTACGAGGACGGGCATCCTTTCGATGCCCACCTGAAAACCTATGCCGCCTCAGGACTTGATTTTCTCGTCTGCCCCGGCTCCTCGTCCTGGCGCAGTTTCGGTGGCCGCAGCGACAACATGCTGGCCAACATCCGCCAGGCGGCTGAGCAAGGACTCGCCCGCGGCGCCAAAGGCCTGCTGCTCACGGACTGGGGTGACTGCGGTCATCTCCAGCAGGAGCCCGTCACCTGGCCCGCCCTCGCCCTGACCGGCCTCTGCGCCTGGAATCCCGGCACCGCCAGCCTCTCCGATGCCATGCGCTGGTGCGACCGGGAAGCGTTTGGCGGGATGAGCGGCTGTACCCAGCACTGGCTCGATCTGGGCCGGGTCAGTGAACACACCGGTATCCGTCCCACAAACAGCAGCGTCCTGTTCAAGTGTTTTCTGGGTCAGGCCCCTGCTGACCTCACCGCCGCGGGACTCCATCAGGCCCGGGAGTTTCTCCAGGCCCTCCCCGAAGCCGCCGACGAACGCGAAGCCTGGCAGCAAACCCGCCGCAATCTCGAACTGTCCCTACAGCTCGCCCTCCACGAACCGCTGACCGGCCTGACCGAAACCAAACGCGAACATGCCCGCCTTTGGAGACGGTATAACCGAGAAGGCGGACTCGCGGAAAGCCTGGGAAATTATCCCAAATCATGAATCCCGGCCAAAAAAACATTGCAAGCGTCCCGGCAACGCTCTACAAATCACATAAACCGAACCCCCTCACCCCTGAAGCATCATGATCACAGTCAAAACCGCCATCCTTACCGCCGCCTGCGCCCTACTTTTCGCCGCAACCCCCAGCCTGAACGCCGAAACGCCGGCGCAACTGCGGGCCCGCTATCTGGCGGCCTCACCCGAGCAACGGACAGCCATTCTCCAGGAACTCCATAAACAGCGGCAGGCCGAGCGCCTGGCCCGCTTCGGCGAGGAGCGTGAAGGCGAACTCACCCGCGAAGAGTGGGCCGCCGCCGCCAAAGCCGAACGGGAAGCCTGGCAAACCTTCCAAACCGAACGCGACCGCCAAATCCGCGCCGCAAATGAACAGCACCAGCTCTCCCGCAACGCCGCCCTGCGCCAGCGACGCAAGGTTTACAGCAGTGCCGATCTCTCCCAAGCCGAGAAAGCCGCCATTCTCGAAACCATCCGGCAGGAACAAAAAGCCCACCGCGCCTCACGTCAATAAGCTGAATCCAGTTTTTGGATAGCCCGTTCCAGCTGCGCGGCGGCATCATCGGGCAGATTTTTGGTGAGCCGTTTGTTGGAATGCTGAACATTGTGGTATTTCACATACCGCGCCAGCCGTTTCGCGGGTTTCAGGCCCAGAAATTTCAAGGCGCGCTTCAGGGTAATATCCGGTTTGGCCAGCAAATCGGCATACGCCAAAGAAATCCTGTCGGTTTCCGGCAGCTCCGCAAGTTCCGACTTGTATTGAAACTGCCACCACCGCACCATCACCCCGGCAAAATTCAGCGGCGTGTCCGGCAGATCCTCCAGACGCCCCTGCAGGGCCTCCGGCATCAATCCACGCCAGGCCTCCCGGTGCTCCCAAAGCGCGTTGGCCGAGCGGTCCTGCTTCATTCGCATCGACAGATGAATCGCCACTGACCGCGGGTCCCGCTGCATTTGGATGAATTTCGCCTCCGGAAACACCTTCCGCAACATCGTCACCCTTGACGGACCGGACACCTGTCCCAAAAACAGAGACCGTTTTTGCAAATCCTGAATTTCCTCCACCGCCTCCCGGCAGCGAAGAAGATCTTTCTCCTCCAGATCTTCACCTGTATGCAGTGCCGGTTCTTCGTGCCGGTACCGGAACGGCGGAAGGTAATATTCCCAAAAATCCGGCAACTCCGCAGGCGCAGGAAGCTTCGTTTTCCAATACCGCCGCTCAAACCAGAAATCCCCCAGCAAAGGCACATCATACATCCGGGTACGCGCTGAAGGATTCAGATTCGCGGGATCTTTCTCCACAGCGGTAGTTATATAGGAAAATTCCGGCTGGGCGGTCAGTAAATCAAGCAAAATAGACGGACCGGACCGGGGCGGGCCCACCAGAAAAACACGGATTCTGTCCATTAAGACTCCCGTGAACTCGGAGATGTGTATCGAAAATGCATTGTGGAATCGTCAAAGATGTGAAAAACCCAAATTTGGTCAGCTTTCATAAAAAATCAAGCCCGGATTCCATCATTTTTCCGACCCGACATTGACAGATCACCCGCAAATTGCGTAAAGACTCCGGACCATTTTTTAGTCTTCAACCGGAAATCCGCCCATGACATCCTCCGACGTCCGCCAAAGCTTTCTTGATTTTTTTGCCTCAAAGGGACACCACATTGTCCCCTCCGCCCCCCTGCTGCCCTCCTCCCCCAACCTGCTCTTCACCAACGCCGGCATGAACCCCTTCGTGCCATACTTCCTCGGCGAACGCGATGCCCCCCACCCCCGCGTGGCCGACACCCAGAAGTGCATCCGCGCCGGCGGCAAGCACAACGACCTCGACGATGTCGGCTACGACACCTATCACCAGACCTTTTTTGAGATGCTCGGCAACTGGTCCTTCGGCGACTACTTCAAAGCCGAGGCCATCGCCTGGGCCTGGGAACTGCTCACCACTGTCTGGGGCTTCCCCAAAGACCGCCTCTACGCCTCCGTTTATCAGCCCGGCGAAGGCGATCCCGCCGAATTCGACCAGGAAGCCTACGACCTCTGGAAGGCCCTCTTCGAAAAAGAAGGCCTCGATCCCGCCGAGCGCATCGTCCTCGGCAACAAAAAAGACAACTTCTGGATGATGGGCGACACCGGCCCCTGCGGCCCCTGCTCCGAAATTCACATCGACCTCACCCCGAAAGGCGACTCCGGCGGCAAACTCGTCAATGCCGACTCCCCCTGGTGCATCGAAATTTGGAACCTCGTCTTCATGCAGTACAACGCCACCGAAGACGGCAAATTCCAGCCCCTCTCCGCCTGTCATGTGGATACCGGCATGGGCTTCGAACGCGTGGCCGGCATCCTCGCCACCACCCAAAACTTCACCGATTTCACCAAGCCGCCCAGCAACTACAACGCCGACCTCTTCGACGGCATCTTCGCGGCCATCGAAGGCCTGTGCGGCCACGCCTACCAGGCCACGCTTCCCGCCGATCCCCGGCACCCCACCGAAACCGAAGCCCGCGACATCTGCTTCCGCGTGCTTGGCGACCACATCCGCACCCTATGCTGCGCCATCGCCGACGGCATTCTCCCCGGCAACGAAGGGCGCAACTACGTCCTCCGCCGCATCCTCCGCCGCGCCGTCATGTACGGCCGCCGCCTCAACCTCAAGCCCGGATTTTTTGCCGAACTCACCGTTCCGACCATCGGAAACCTCGGCGGCACCTTTTCCGAGCTTCGGAAAAACGAAGAAATCATCCGCAAAGTCATTGCCGCCGAAGAGGCCGCCTTCGACCGCACCCTCGACCGCGGCATGTCGCTCTTCACCTCCCTGGCCGAAAAAGGCGACCTCTCCGGCGAAGACGCCTTCACCCTCTACGACACCTACGGCTTCCCCCTCGACCTCACCGAAATCCTCGCCCGCGAGCGCGGCCTCGCGGTTGACACCGCCGGCTTCGAAACCGCCATGGAACAGCAGCGGCAGCGCGCCCGCGATGCCCAGAAAAAGAGCGTCATCACCCTGGCAGGCGACGAGGGCGAGGCCACCCGCTTCGTCGGCTTTGATCCCCAAACCTGGTCCCGCCACGCCACCCGCGTCTGCGGCGTTGCCGAATCCGGCGGCAAACGGTATCTCATCACCGAATCCACCCCCTTCTACGCGGAAATGGGCGGACAGATCGGTGACCGGGGCGAAGTGGAGGCCGACGGTATCCGCACCCGCCTGCTCGACTGCATCAAAGATCCCGGCGGACGCCACCTGCATCTCATCCAGGGCGACGCGCCCTTTGAACCCGGCCAGGAGGTGTTTCTCAGCCTCGACACCGACCGCCGCCGCGATATTCAGCGTCATCACTCCGCCACCCACATTCTCAACTGGGCTCTGCGCGAAACCCTTGGCGATCATGTCCGCCAGGCCGGGTCCTATGTGGGGCCTGACCGCCTCCGCTTCGATTTCAACCACTTCGAAGCCCTCGGCACCGACCAGCTTCAGGAAATCGAACGCCTCGTCAACGAACAGCTCTTCGCCGATCAGCCCGTAAACACCTTCGAAACCGCCTTCGACGACAAACCGGCGGATGTCATTGCCGTGTTCGGCGAAAAGTACGGCAACGTGGTCCGCGTGGTGGATATTGGCGGCTGGAGCAAAGAACTCTGCGGCGGCACCCATGTGGAGCGCGTCGGGGAAATCGGACAGATCCGCCTGCTCGCCGAAAGCAGCATATCCGCCGGGGTGCGCCGGATCGAGGCCGTCTGCGGCAGTGCCGCCCGTGAGGTCACCGCCCGGGAACACGCGCTCCTCGGGCAAATCGCCGGCAGCCTCAGCGTCAAACCCGAAGAGGCCCCCGCCCGCCTCGACACCCTGCTCGCCAAAGTCCGCGACCTCGAAAAAGAACTCAAGGACCTCAAATCCGCCGCCGCGCGCGGCAAGGCAGCCGATCTCACTTCACAGGTGCAGGAGATCAACGGCATGACGGTCCTCGCCGCCAGCCTCGAAGGAGTCGATGCCAACGGCCTCCGCGAAGCGATGGATGGCCTCCGCACCCAGCTCGGGGACGCCGTCATTGTCCTCGCCGGAAGCGGTGATGGCAAAGTCTTTTTCAATGTGTCCGTGGGCGACGCCTGCCAAGCCAAAGGCGTTCACGCCGGCAAACTCGCCGGAGCCCTTGCCAAGCAGTGCGGCGGCGGCGGCGGCGGCAAAGCCGACCGAGCCCAGGCCGGCGGCAAAGATCCCGACCAACTCCCCGAAGCCCTCGCCTCCATCGCCGATCTCCTCGGTTGACGGAATCACCCCTGCCTCAAAGCCTATCGGTGGTTATCGTCTTCATCGGTGGTTATCGTCTTCATCGGTGGTTAATATTTCTGCAGCACCCGCGGCGGGGTCCGCCGGATTGCAGAGGGTCCTTTACCTATTATTAGAATTCCCACGTCGCATGCGTAAGGCACTTCGACTTTTGAATATTGGCGAGCGTGATTTTGGCATCTTTCCCTTAAACGCTTCCAGGGATTTACTTCTTTCTCTGGACAAACGCTGGACAAACACTGTGCCAGCGATAGGGAAATGATCATACAGAGCAACCCTCAACCCGTATGCGTCTTATGAGTACATCTCCAAAAACCCCGGCCCGCAAACGCAAGAAGAACGGACCCAAAAAACTGCCGCCGCTGCCGCCGATCATGACCGAGGCAGAATCGCGGGAGGCGCGCCGCCGTTCCGCGCTGGAGGAAAAAGCCAGGGTCGAGGTCGTGGAGAAGGTGGATGATTTCCGGGGTGTCTACGAAGTAAGCTCTTCCCAATGGGACGAGGCGTACATTGTTGAAATCCGGGATTTGAAGCATCCGGGCTTCAATACGTGCTCCTGTATGGATTTTCAAATGAACCGGCTGCAAACCTGCAAGCACATCGAACGGGTGCTTCAGGTTATTTCCACCGGCAAAAAACGGGCCTTCCTGGCCGCTGCAAAAGAGGCAGGCACGGTCGAAGAAATTTTTGTGGAAACCGTTCGCGGCGTTCCGCGTCTTCGCTGGCTGCCCTCGGCAAAGGTTTCTCCGAAAATCAGAGAGATTCTCTCGCCTTTTTTTAATGACGAAGGAATTTCTCCGGGCCCCCTGCATGAAACCGTGCCGGTGCTGCGGGAGAACCTGGCCTCCGCCGGCACGCTCCTGCAGAGGCGAATCCGCTGCTCCCGGCTGATCGATATTTGGGTGGAGCGCGAAGCGGCGCAAGCCGGGCTGGAGCGCATGCGCGAACAATTCCAGCGCGATCTTGCCAACGGAAAACAGAGCGATAATCCGGTGAATCTTCCGCTGTATCCCTACCAGAAAGAGGGCATGATGCATCTGGCCTTCAAGGGCCGGGCCCTGTTGGCGGACGAAATGGGACTTGGTAAAACCGTGCAGGCAATCGCGGCGGCGGAACTGCTGCGCCGTCTGGGTCTGGTAAACCGGGTGCTGGTCGTCTCCCCCGCCTCACTCAAAGGCGAGTGGGAGGATCAGTTTGCACTCTTCACCGGACGACAGGGAACCCTGCTCTACGGTCCCAGAGCGGAACGGCTGAGCATGTACGCACAACCCCATGACTGGCTGCTGACAAACTATGAACAGGTTCGCGGGGATGTGGACGAAATCAACCGCTTGTATCAACCCGATCTCGTAATCCTGGACGAGGCCCAGCGCATCAAAAACTGGCCGACCAAAACCGCCAAAACCATCAAACGCCTTCAGAGCCCCTATGCCTTTGTCCTTACCGGCACCCCCATGGAAAACCGGGTGGAGGAACTCTATTCCCTGGTGGAGTTTGTCGATCCGATGGTCTTTGGCGCCCTCGACCGCTTTCACCGGGAATTCATGATGTGGGACGATGAGCGCAAACGCATGATCCCCCGGGATCTCCACGGCATGCACCGCCGTGTGAGTCCGGTCATGCTCCGCCGCCGTAAAAAAGACGTGGAGGACAATCTGCCCGACCGCACCGAGAAAACTTTTTTTGTCAAAATGACCAAAGAGCAGCGCCTGCGCTACGAGGAGTACGCCTATCAGGCCGCGCAGATCCTGAACCGGCTGAAGGTCCGCCGCCTCCGCAAAGAAGAACTGGAAACCCTTCAGGTTCTCCTCGGCTGTATGCGCATGATGTGCGATTCCCCTTACATTATGGACCCGAACTGCCGCGACTGCCCGAAGCTCGACGAATTGCGCGACATCCTGGATGAGGTCCTGGACGATCCCGATGCTAAAATCATCCTGTTCTCCGAATGGGTGAAAATGCTGGATCTGATCAGCGAACTTCTCGACAAAGAGGGCATCGGGTACACCGAGCACACCGGACGCGTCCCTCAGCAAAAACGGCGCGAAAACATCCGCCGGTTTAAAAACGATCCGGAATGCCGTGTATTTCTGTCCTCCGAATCGGGCGGAGTGGGGCTGAACCTGCAAAACGCAAACGTGGTCATCAACTTGGACCTTCCCTGGAACCCGGCCAAGCTGGAACAGCGCATCGCCCGCGCCTGGCGCAAACAGCAAACCCGCGGCGTGCGCGTGATCAATCTGGTGACCGAAAACTCGCTCGAAGAGGCCATGATTGGCAAACTGGCCTACAAAACCGCACTGGCCGACTCGGTTCTGGACGGCAAACCCTTTGATGCGTCACTCGACAGCAAGGCGGGTCAGGATGCCTTCCTCAATCAGGTCCGCGAACTGCTGGGTGAGCCCAAAAGCACGGCGGCGGAAACACCGTCACCCCGCAAACCCACGCTTGCGGGCGAACTGCTGGTGCGCCATCCCGAGCAAATTCAGGCGGTGGAGCGCGACAAAACCAGCGGGGCCGCTGTGATTGTCGCCCGCCCGGACGGAAATCTCCGGGAAATCGAGACCCGGGCCGGACGCCTTCACGATGCGCCCGTGGTCGCCATCCATACCGAAACGCTGCTGGCCATCCGCAAATTGCAGGAGCTGGGGCTGATCACACTCTCCGCCGATTTTGAAGCCCTGCACAGCGACAAGAGCTGTCCCCCGCTGCAATCGGCCACTCCCAGGCCCCCGCCCCCCCGCCGCTTCCCGGAGGAAGCCCTGGCCCACTGGCGCACCGGCGAACAGGAGCGCAAAGCCGCCGCCGCTCTCCTGCCGCTTCATTTATGGGAACCCGCCGTTCCCCACCTGCGTGCCGCCCTCGGGACCGGCATCGAATCGCTTAACCTCTTTTACACCGGCAACCCCGGGCAGTCACCCGAAGCGCCCGAACCCCCGCACCAATTCCTGCTCTCGCACGCCCGGGATTTCCTCGACACGTCCGATCCACATGAATCCGATTGCATCACCGCACAAAATCTCTTGCGGGATATTCAGTCGGCTTTACGGCTGAAGGCCTGAAGCCCAACCTCTTTACGCCTCCAGGGCCTTTTTTACCGCGTGCAGCACCGGATCAAGGTCCTCCTCACATCCCACGGCAAAACGGAGGAGATGCCGGGGCAGGTGACAGGCCTCCAGGTACTCGTCGGATTTGTCGTAATAGGTCAGGAAAACGTAGGGGCAAAACAGTGTGTGATCGCTGCCAAGCGATGGGGCTTTGATGACACCGGGCATGTCGGCATTAAACACGCGGGCCAGGGCCTCCTGTGACCGGTCTTTGAGTTCACAGCTCACCACGCTGCCAAGACCCGTCAGCCATTCCGGCAATGATTCCCCGCCGAAATAGACTGTATCCACCGCCGGGTGGTTCCCCAGGAGTTCCGCCAGAGCCCGGCCATTGCGATTGAACCGGGGCATGCGCTCCGGAAAGGTCCGCAAACCCGCAAGCAGAGCCGGAAACTCCAGAGGAGACAATTCATTTCCGTCCCGGGTCTGCGCTTTGCGGAGGCGTTTGGCCCGTTCAGCCGAGCGGGTAAGCACAATGCCGCCGCCATGCTGATTGCTGCCGCTCAAATACTTGCTGGTGCTGTGCACCACGAGATCCACACCCCACTCCAGCGGACGGCAGTTCAGCGGCGAAGCCATCGTGCTGTCCACAATTACCGTTTTTCCGGCACGATGCGCCAGCTTCACAATTTCGGGCAAATCCGGCAGTTCGATCAGCGGATTTGTGATGGTTTCGAAAAAGACCGCCCCAACTTTGGGGTCTTTCAACACCCGTTGAAGTTCCGGCAGATCGCCAGTGTCCAGCAGATGGGGTTCCACAGCAGTTTGAGCCCAGGGCATTTCCTCCAGCAACAGGTGCGTATCGCGGTATACATTGCCCAGGACTGCAATTCCGGGAGTCTCCGGCGTGAGCACCTGCTCCAGAGCCGCCGTCACCGCCGCCATGCCGGAGGGATAGAAAAGGACCTCATCTGCCGAGGCCAGTCGCCGCAGAATATCCGAAGCCTCCTCTTTTTCGCTGCCCGCCAGGGGGTTTTCAGGAGAATCGCCCATCAAGACATCCACATTGCGGACCGAAAGAGCTCCCCCGCGGCGACGGTTGCGCTCGTGCAGTTCCGCCGCATCCCGGGCATTTTTCAGGAGAACCACACCGGCTTCTATGCCTTCTTTGTTGGAAAGATGAAGGACACAGGCCCCGCAGTCGAGCGCCTCCGGGAGTTTTTTCAGCTGAACCGTTTTTCCGGTAATTTGCTTCAACTCCACCAGATCGCCCCACTCGCGGGCGGCGAGTTTTCCAGAGGAAAAAAGGACGGCGGTGTAACCCGGGTACTTTTTTTCCAGACGGGCTTTGAAGCGCTGAACGCGGGGCGGATGAATCAGCCGGTAATATCCCTGCGTGAGAGCCCGCCGTTTTTCCTGCCAGTCCAGGACTTCATCAAAAGTGCGCACCGAAGCGGTGATGCCGTACTCGCCGACCACGCTGGCGGTATGAATCCAGGTGTCTTCGGGCTGAAGCAATTCAGCCTCGGGCAGGTCGGGGGATAGAGCAGAGGATAATGTCATACGGGAATCTATAAGAAATCGCGCTGTCCATAGAAAGAAAAAAGGAAGATCCGCACCAAAGGCGCAACCGGCCCCCGAGAAAAGGACCGCCAATCGCCGATTGGCTCAGCGGACGGCAACAGCCGTCCCAAAATGCCGATCAGCGATCGGCGGTCCCCAATCCACAACGGGCTCCCGGAAATGGGACCGCCAATCGCCG